>JAGLDC010000035.1 GCA_023145965.1 bacterium
CCGGCGGGACCTTCCGGGCCTTCATAATCATCCCAACCACTCGTAGTATATATATAAGTTCCGTTATCAGATGTATTGTAATAAACCTCTCCTAAACGAGAAGTAAGCGGTGCCGAAGCGTAATTCTGAATCCTGCCGGATGTCACATTATCAGCAACATATGCGTCTTGTATTTCATCGCCTAACCAATTACCATCGGTGACATTTCCATCCAAATCGAGATTCCCAGTAATATATAGGTTATCATCAACTGTAACATCGCCTACATCATTCGTAATTGTTAAACCACCCGTCGAGTTACCTTCACCGAGAACTTCCGATAAATTTTGGGCACCTGCTCCGCTAGAATATTCGATATTTACGATTATTCTAACCCTGTCTCCAGCAAAACCTGTTTCCAAGACAATTCCGACCACGCTTCCTGTTGGAGGGTCATCTATAAGTTTAACTCTTCCAGAAGACGCTGGCATTAGCTTTTCCCCGATGTCAACTAGAACAATATCTTCAGCAAGTCGGACATTATCGACGATACCGCTAAAAGAAAGAAGATATTCTCTTGTCACTCCAGAACCTTCATAGCCAATAATTACTCCAATTGCTTCTTCTCCAACACCACACGCTTCTACAGTATTTTCTCCAGACAGTTTAACAACGGTTCCAATACCGAGTTCTGTATCCGCTCCAACTGGATATTTAATTAATTCAGCGGAAAACCCCGATGTTACTAACAACGCCAAAGCTAAAACGCCAATAAATAAAACTTTTATTCTCATCTCTTCCTTAATAATACAAACTAAACATTAACCGTAATAAGCTTTCCTTGTCATCTATTTATTATTTGAGAGCAACCATAAACCATTCATGCTATTTATGTTCTTCAGAATATTAATATTTTTTTATTCTCTTTTCCCACAAAATTCTTAATCTCTTACATTACTTATTGAGCTCGTCTCGACAGGCAATTCTATCAGAATCAAATTTTGCAATATACTCTCTATCATAAGATTAAGATTTATTGTTCATTCCTATTTTCATATGTTCTATTTTCCACATCATCGCTAGAAAAAAACGGTAGTTCCTTTGAAAATTCCTCGTCGAAATTTCTTCCGAGGATATTCTCGGAAACCTCATCATTTACATTGAAATCCTTACGGGTTCCGATGGCAAGCCATGAAAACTCTATTTCGCTCTCCCCCTCATTCAGCTCGCTTACAACAAATCCACTATCAGTAAACCGCTCCACTGAAAGACCATTGCACAATGGGGAATATGGCGTTAGAATTATTACCGGTCTTTCGTCATCTTTTATGCTACTCACAAAAGACTGTGGAAGCACAACCGTGCATTTCCCATCTTCGAGATGGGCGACACCCTCGGTCTGTATCTTAGCTGATATATTTACTTGATCGTAAGCCGGCACTCTGAGCGCCTGGCTTCCAATTTCTGCAGTATCGATAAGTGCAATAGAGAAACCACTCGATATGTAAGAGTTTCCTGAGAAATATGCAGCTCCACCTTCAGAATCCATAGTAGTCGCTGAATAGATTCCTAAGAATGGTGAAAGCGTCACCGCTCCTGCGGTTCCACCATCGGCAAAAACCCCAACACCTGTGGTTTTAGTGGAGCTTCCTTTAGAACTCCAATTATTACAGTGAAATGCTCCTCCAGCACGATCTGGCCCAGATCCAGTGGAAATTCCGAAAACTCCGAACTGCCCTCCAAAACCGACAACTCCCGAACAACTCGATCCATCAGTTGCGCTACCTACAACGCCTGCAGCATAATCATTACCTGTATTTTTCCCATATACTGCGGCTTTATTATTATCATCGATAGTTACCCCACTGGAAGCGGAAACGAATCCTCCATGAGACACTCCTGTTCCGTGAATATCCTCTATCCAATACCATGCTATGTAATCCTCTCCATAGCAGTAATTAACCTGAGATTCGCCATAGACACCGATCTGGGTTCCTGCGGTTGTTGCCTTACCATAGACACCATAAGCCAGCCCACCAGAACCAGAAGCCTTAGCAAAAGCGTATATACCAAACGAAGTATCTGGTGCGTTACTATTAGCATAACTATAGACCCCATAAATATTTTCAGTAGAGCCAATATCTACCTGAACCTCGAAATAGCCTCCATAACCTTCGTTAACATTAGAGTAAGTTAGACCCACAACCGCTGTATCGGCAGCGCCTAAAACCCCCTGTGACCAGCGAGGGGTTGACTCGAACTTTCCAAAAACACCGTAGTCTTTCCCGCCAACATAGCCCCATTGACCACCGGTAAATGTTCCATAAACTCCATAATTATCCTCATAAACCGCTGCCCCACCATGAACACCAGCCGCTATTCCGGGAGCTGATCCTCTCGAACAATAGAAATAGGCTGCATCGGAATCGTTGCTCGATGCATAAAAATAAGGTTCACCAGATGAGCTCTTGTAAACCCGCGCATTTGAATTTTGTGCATAACGAATATAATCCCCGCTTAAAGTCCATAACCCCCCAGTTCCACCCGCAGAAACATTAACCCAATCAGTTCCATCATGAACCATAAGGGCATCGTCGTCCGAATCCCAAAACATCGAGCCATCGGTAGCTGAAAGGCCTGTCAATTCTTCAAAAATGGGCAGCCTTAAAACAGCCCCCTGAAAATAGCCCGAGTAATTATCCGTTCCACCGGTTGCGCGGCCATAAATACCATAATTGACCGTTCCACCAGCATCGAGCGCTTCTCCATAAACACCGAAATTATAATCGCCGGTCGATCCAACATTGTCATCGGTTCTACCATATACACCATAGTTATAATCTCCGCTACCGCTGGCGTATCCATAGACACCGTTGTTCACATTTGTCGAGTTCACACTTCGACCAAATACACCTATATTAGTGCCCAATCCACCGGATGCTTCTCCCATAACTCCATAATAATCTTGGGAACCGCTAGGAGTGACTGAACCGGCAACACCGATATAACCCCCTATACCTGATACTCCAATACCATACCAATCAGAATTGTCGCAAGTTCCTATAACTCCGCGACCATCGCTAGTAGTAACTGTGTTTCTGAAATATCCTACTGCACCGGGGTCTGCAATCGATGCTATTCCATGAAGTTTATAAGAAGGTGTTACCGTTCCAACTCCAATATATCCGCTTGATTCATCGAGGAAAAGAAGCTCGTCTGGTGTATCATTATAAAACCGGACATCACCATGCGTTCCTGTCATTTGAACTGTATTGCCATCCATGTTATAGGTATCTAGAAGATTCCCCCCTCCTCCACCGACCTCTACCCAAGAAGAGCCATCATAAACCACAATAGCGTCATCGTCCGAATCCCAAAACATCGATCCTTCAGAGGTTGTAAGACCTGTTGATCCAGTAAAGTCAGGGATTTTTAAAACCGCGCCGGTAAAATAACCGGAATAATTATTAGTTCCTCCGGAAGATAAACCATAAATAGCGTAGTTATTTGTTCCGCCTGCATCACAAATACCATAAACGCCATAATTGTCTTTAGCATTATATGCTTTTCCATAAACCCCAATATTTGAACCCCAAATCGGCCCATCCCCGGATGCCTGACCCCAAACACCAGTTTTATAATCTAATACTTCGGCATCATGATCGTTGGAAAAATAACCGGCTATCGAGGGCATAGCCCATGAATCATTATCGAAAATAGACGCAAAAGAATAGGTATTATAAGCCATTGAAGTCAATCTACCTGAACCATCGTCGAGATAAAAAAGATCTGTAGTAGGCGAGGATTCCTGGCCTATTACAACTTGCCCGGTGTGAAAAATACCATCGCTCGTATCGGGATCGCTTCCACCACCGATTTTTGCCCAATCATTGTCTTGTCCGCCTCCCGCACCAGCTCCCCCACCAGTGACGATATTAACCATGATTTTTATATTCTCGGCAAATGCTCCACTCTCAAGTGCCACACCTACAACATACCTATCGGTATGAGCGGAAAGCGGTGCAACCGAACCGGAAGTATGAACAACTATTTTTTCGCCCGCAGTTATACCCTCACCACAAAGCACATTAGATGCTATACTCGAATTTGCTATAAGATAATACTCTGGATCTAAAGAAGAGCCTTCATATCCGATTATTATACCCGCTGGTTCATCGCTTGAACCACAAATTGCTATTGTTGTATCACTATCTATTTTGACAACTCTTCCGAGAGGAATTAATGTCCCGTTATCGATGATATTGAATTTCAATATATCCCCAGCTAGAGAAGTGACAATCCCCACACCCAACAAACAAGCAATTACGCTGATTTTTATGACTCTTCTCCTCATTATGTCCTTTCTAACAAATCTAAAAAAATATCAAAATTGTGTGCCCCCTAACGAGGGCACACGGAATAAAGGTTAGCCGTTAATTTGTATTAAAGTAATGGTCCCATTGACCGCTCTACCGGAATCATAGGGTGCCTTAACTTGCTTGGCTTGAATTGTGTAGGTCGTGCCATCAACCGGCGAAGCTATATGCGCATTGACACTAACTTCTTGGCTCTGATGATAATTCCTATCATTTATAATGATAGTCCTTTTCGATCCAGCGATTTCAGCAGAACCATTATAGATTCTCACCTCGAAATAGGCTCCATTCTGGCCGCCTTTATCATCGAAGGTTCCGGTGAAATCAATAACGATAGGATTCGTTATAGTACTTGCATATGTGACAGACACCAGGTTGGACCAAGTCGATGTACTATTGAGACTTATAGCGGACGAGAAGTTACTTGACAGAACCTGCTGTCCTTCGCCGTAGTCGATAGCATCAATAGCGACATCGAGCGAGTCGATGGCTGCTTGAACATCGGTTGCACCAATACCAGACGAAGTGGGATCATAAGGCATATCGTCCGCTTCAACATCCGACCAATCGATATGCTCGTCCTGGATGCCGTCATCGTTGACTTCGAGCTTGTTTCCAGAAATGCCAATCGTTGAACCATCGACATTAACACCGAGCTGTCCCGAGCTCGCAAAGTCATTCGTAATAGCACCGGACGCGTGAACATCGGCATAAACTCCAGTGCCATCAACACCGATACCGTTGCCATCATCGACCGTCCATGTTTGTTCTGCAGAACCATTGTAGTTGGAACCTGTAAGGCCGTTTCCTGTAATGTGGTCATTTAAACCATCGTAAGCAGGTGCCCATGAAATAAATCCTGTTCCCGGGTCAATGGTCAAAACCTCACCGGCCGCACCAGCATCGGAGTCGATATAAATATTTGTGTTATCTCCGAGGTTGATATCATCCCAGGTATTTGCACCCTTACCAAGGTCCTGATCTATGCTCATAGGAACGATATCGTCGTTGAATACAACATCGCCGTCGTAATAAGTATCTATGCTATTATTGATAGCATGACCGTTTAAGTCGAACTGAGATCCCATTTTAACATAGGAACCGGCACTTGCGTAAATAAAGTCGGTGCGTAACGCGTTTCCGGTTTCGACCTTGACGTCACCACTAACTTCAAGAGTATCGCCGATCTCGACAATATTATCTGTAGCATCAACAATAGAATTATTTCCAGTGCTGTTCCCAACACCTAAGACGTTTTCAAGGTCTTGAGCTACTCCACCATCTTCGATGTCATCGATCCTTTGAGCCAGTTCATCCAATGCGCCACCGGCTTGCGTGGGAACAGCGACCCAATCGCCATCGGCCGTGGGATCATAGGTCAGATCGGTCGCCTGGACCTGATCGCCGACGGTTCCCCAATCGATATCGGAAGCCTGAACAGCATCATCTTGAATTGCAACAGCACCGGCCGTGCTGACCTGAGCATCGCCATCGAACCATGTGTTATCGATCTCTACCTGATCTGCTACACTTCCATCATAATCGAGTGTGGCAATTCCGGCTCCATTTGTAAGATTAGGTAAATCACCAGTGAAGATTCCTTCAATAGCACCGTCGAGGTCGGTTAAAGCCCCATCGACATCGGTGCTGGAAATATGGTCTCCGGCGGTAACTCCAAGGATATTATCGGCATCGTGGCTGTGCTGTGCATCAGCATTGCCAGCACCTGTAAGATCACTATGTTGAGCAGCAGTTAAATGGTAATATTCGCCCGGTGCTCCTCCATCGATACTTGCCAAATCGTTGTGGTTCCAGCTTCCCGAGGAAAGGCCGTCCACTGTGGCGTCTAATGAATCGATAGCACTCTGAACGTTGTCCGCACCAAGCGAAGCAAAACCATCATCGAATGCACTGTACTTAGCCTGATTATCATCGATCATAATCTGAGCAATGATAGTTCCAGGACCAGCGGCATCTTCGAGTGCTACAGCCACAAAAACATCCTCGTCGTTTACTGCTGTGGCAGCCTGTCCAGCTATTCCAGTAATAGTAAGCCTATCACCAGCCGTAACTGCGGAAGCAACCTGAATCGATAGTTGACCAGAAGAACCGACGAGAACATTATGCGATACTCCATCGAGTTCATAGCCGACTACCACACCGATAATATCTCTATCAGTAGAAGTCGCCTTAACAACCCGGTCGGTTGTGGGATCAAGTTTAACGATAGTTCCGATAGTAAGCTCTTCATTGGCCTCCACCGGATACTTAAACAATACATCTGCCATTGCGACTTGAGCAAGAATAAACCCAAATACCACCGCAATTAAAACAAACAATTTGCCCTTTTTCATCTCCATCCTCCTTGTTGAATTACTCTTATAAATTCCATATTTATCTAATTTGTTCCTCGTTAATCTTTGATTTCAGCGAGCTGAAGCACACCGTTAAGACAGCGACCCGAAGTATAAGGGTCTTTCGCTACTATCGCGCGAACAGCATATGTATGAGCTCCTGCTGGCGGATTATCCACGCCATTTATAGCGACATTCTGAAATTGGTGCACTACTGAAGAATATATGCTAACGCTGACTTGTGAAATAGCGACCTCTCCCGGACCCGGATTTCTGACAATCTCGACATTAACATAAGCGCCATCCTGACCACCGCGATCATCGAATGTTCCGGCAAACGAAAGTTGTATTTCCGAACCAGCACCGGCAGCAGTGTAAGTTATTTCTGCCAAAGTCGCAGGAACAGTCGTGCTCGAGATCGATACTATCGGAGTGACCGAATCATCGCCAGTTCCCTGCCCGACTATATTTCCGACTTCGAGATTTCCATCGACCTTCGCGTTGCCATCGATCCATATATCAGCATCCTGTGCCACAAGCTCTTGATTGCGGATATAAGTATTGGATGTTCCTGCCTCAATATCTGCTACTACTTGATCGAGGGCATCGATTGAAGAAGTAAGCGGTTCGCCATCAATTACATAATTGTTTTCGCTATATATCAAACTACCGATATTTGTCGCATTATCGGCAATTTGTGTAACTTGAGATGCAGTAAGATGATAATACTGACCGAGGTGAGAATCTCCGCCCTGCAAACCATCCATGTCGTTATGGTTAATTATAACACCACCAACAAGGCTATCAGCATAATTGGCATAAAGCGCTACCGGAACAGCATTCAATGGCTGCCTTGGAGATAAGACTTCTCCGTCAACAATCAACTGAACCCATAACATCTCCGAAAAATCTACGATCATTGGAACTACATCACCCAAAATCGCATCGAATAATCCTTTAGTAGCCATTACTCTGTCTTCCTCACCCCATAAGGAATCGCCCACAAAATCCGAATTCCATAGCGAAAACCCGATTGTAACCGAATCGTCGATAGCAACCCCATCCCGATCAGTAAGCTTGCCTTGATAGCCTATTTGATACGGAAAGGAAAGAACCGTCAATGCAAAGGCTACAGAAAGGATGAGGATAATTTTCATTCTACTCATCGCACCCCCTGAATTTATTTGTTGTTTGTAATTAAACTCTATTATACTCATATTAGCTCCTTATTATACTCATACTAGCTCCTTAGACAGAAAAACTAAACAGCATATGAAAATTTAAAAGCCAAAACTGGCAATCAAAATGAAAATTAATTGAGGAATGAATCTATAGCTATTCATCCATATTTTTCTCCGATTCCTTTCTACTCGGTTTGAGCAACTTCGATTTTTATGTATATCCATTGCTCTTCACTGCCATCAACTCCGAAAGCATAAGCCGGTGCTCGAAGTTGCATCCAAATAGCAACCGACTCTCCTGGCATAACGCGTTCACCATAATTCTTGCTATTAAGGCCTAAAACCGACCCTTTAGCCTTTTTTGGCTTGAAGCTGATAACATCCTCAGAACCCTCAGAATTGAAATCATCGGGATTAACATACTCTCGATCTGTATCTGTAATAACAACACTCATAACATAAGCGTTGGCTTCTTGAGTATCTTTATTGACATGTGGAAAGAAAGGCCCAGGGGCATCCTCTGGAATAGAAATACTGAGTCTTTGAGGTGTAGAGCTTGTGTTAATAAATAGGATTCTATCGCGTTCTTTCATGGTCTTCATTTCCATGGGAAGTAGAGCTTCATCTAAAAACCAACCCTTACCTTCAATCACAAAAGAGTGGTTATAACCTCCAATTACCGGGCCGAAACAAAGTTCACTACTTTTAATCTTATTATCGGCGAATGCCATGAAATAATAAGCGATATGGGGCCTTTGCTGGGATACAATTTTAATCTGTTTTTCAACAAACCAAATCGAAGGAACATCATCCGTTTGAGCACATTCAAAAACTTCTGAATCTTCAGAAAATTTCCCATCGCCATTAAGATCTATGAATAGTCTAACCCAATAAGGATGGACATTTGGTTCATCAGAATTAAACCTCACTCTAAATTTATAACTAGCTCCATTAGCACCTTCATCGGGTTGGACACCATCTTTTTCGAAACCATTTTCCCCAGTCCACACTAAATTCCAAGCACCAAAGACCGCGCCTGAAAAAAGACCCAGAAGAATAATTATGCTGAAAGCTATGCTTTTGCTGCTATTCATCAAAAACTCCAATGTAACTACACCAAGCAACTTTAATCCCTAACCTTACTGAATATAATATTTGTTGAATTAACCGTCAAGTCGAAATTATAAAAAAATAGATTAAATTTTTTGCTCTTTGATTAAAGTTAAAAAACTACTTTTTTATATAATCTTCAGAAATGCCCAATTTATTCATTCTAGAATATACCATCCTTCTTGTTATCCCCAGAATCTTCGCGGCTGAGGTTTTATTGCCGTTTGACTTTCTAAGTGCATCTATCAACGCCTCTCTCTCCATTTCTTCAAGCGTTTTATGCCCCTTGGATTTTTTCCCAAATCCATGCTCATTCGAGGGAAGATGCGCTATCTTAATATTTTCGCCGGCAGCCAAAATTGCCGCGCGCTCTAAAACATTGAAAAGCTCTCGAATATTTCCTCTCCAACAGCTTTTTTCTAGTCTTTCGAGCGCTTCTCGAGATATTCCAGCAGTGTAAGAAATGCTACTTAGAAAATGTGCTACAAGTTCGTATATATCCTCTTTTCTTTCCTCTAAAGTAGGCAACCTAATCGGGAAAACCGCTATTCTATAATACAAATCTTCACGGAAATTCCCCTCCATAATCTCAGTTTCGATATCCCGATTAGTCGCGGCAACAAGCCGTATATCCACTTTTATTGGATTAACACCCCCAAGCCGATATATAACTTTCTCTTCAAGCGCCCTGAGTAATTTAGCTTGAATACTAAGTGGTAATTCGCCTAACTCATCGAGGAATAGAGTGCCTCTATCAGCAAGTTCAAATTTACCGGGTTTAGCCTTATACGCACCAGTGAACGATCCCTTTTCATGACCAAAAAGTTCGCTTTCTAAAAGTTGTTCCGACAATGAGGCACAATTTATCGGGATAAACGGGCCCCCTCCGCGAGAAGAACTAGAATGGATCATTTTAGCTATAAGCTCTTTTCCGGTACCGGTTGCTCCTAGAATAAGCACAGACGTATCAGTAATCGATACCTTTTTTACCTCTTCCATAACCGAACGCATAATTGCGGATTTCCCCACCACAAAATTTATAGAAGAATCGCTGGTTCTTCTATAATCCAATTCCTCTTTCAAACGCCTGGACTCATCTATTCTCTTCACGAGAGCAGCCATTTCGTCAAGAGCAAAAGGCTTAACGATATAGTCTTCCGCGCCGGCCTTCATAGCAGAAACCGCAGTATCAACTCCGGCATAAGCGGTCATTAATATCACGGGAAGATTGTTAAATCTCTTTTTAGCCTTTTTGGTGAGTTCAATGCCGTCCATATCTAGCATCCTTAAATCTGTTATTAGTAATTCATAACCATTAGGAAGCTCATTCAACGCCTCTTTACCCGAGGTTACAGGTCTCACAAAATGCCCATCATCCTCCAGTCTCGATGCGAGCAATAGACCCATTTTCGGTTCGTCGTCGGCAATTAGAATTCTCATTTCAACCTCAGAATTTCCAGTTTTTCAATTAAATCCGTTAAAACACTCGAAACATGATCAATAAACGCGATATTTTTGGGAAGCTCTTCGAGATCGAACCATTCGATTTCATCATTTTCAGCCGATAATTTGGGCTTTCCATCTTTGATAGAGCAGATAAAATAGATATTTAGTGTTGTGCAGGATCCCTCACCGGAATATGTATCCATGTAAAATCCAATCAACTCCTCCGGCACGACAATAAATCCGGTTTCTTCAAAAACTTCGCGAACCACTCCATTTTCCGGATGTTCACTTTCTTCTAGAAAACCACCGGGAATATCCCAATAACCGATAAAAGGATCGATTGCCCTTTTCACCAGAAGTATCTTTCCATCCTTTATTACCAAACCACCCACGCATGGCACGCTATTACGAAAAAAGACCATTCCACATTTCGGGCAAAGCTCGACAGATTCCTCCCCGACCTCGCGAATCACCCATTCAGTCTTGTTTCCACAAGCCGCACAAAAGCGTGATTCCTTTTTCATATCGTTTTTTTTATCCATTTTAGCTGTAAACTATCCTTCGAGATTGCATTTTCAAAGTAAATATAATATCTTTTAACATATAATCCAGAATGAAACTGGAATTAAATTTATTAACTTCCACATCGGAAGGGTGATTTGAAACTTATATTCAATATAATCTTGCTAGCGATAGTCCAGGGGATAACTGAATTCTTACCCATCTCCAGCTCGGGGCATTTAGTTATACTAAAAAGCCTTTTTGGTTTTAAAAGTCCGGGTGTCGGACTCGAAGTCTCACTTCATTTTGGAACTCTGATTGCAATTGTTATTTTCTATTGGAGCGACATTAAAGAAATTACCAGCTCGTTTTTCCGAACCGACTTACCTACTCGCCACAAATCCAGACGAACAGCTCTTTATGTGATAATCGCTACTATCCCTATCGCTATTATCGGTATTCTATTCAATGGGAGAATAATTTCTCTCTTCACGAATAGCTTTATAACCGGGGTTTTTTTGCTAATAACCGGCCTTATACTTCTATCGACAAAATTGATTAAACCGCAAAAACAACCAATCACTGTTGTAAAATCGATAATTATCGGTATTTCTCAAGCACTAGCTATTCTCCCGGGGATATCCAGAAGTGGCTCGACTATCTCAGTCGGGAAATTTGTTGGAATTGCTCCCTCTGAAGCTGCAAAATTTAGCTTTCTCATGGCAATACCCGCAATAACCGGCGCCATAATTTATGAAATAATCTCGAATATGGCCGATTTTAATCCGCTTTATTTTATTGGCATAGGCGTTTCAGCTGTTATCGGTTATTTCTCTTTGAAGATATTAATAAACCTAGTAAACTCCGAAAAACTCTGGATTTTCGGGCCATATTGTCTTCTGATAGGCCTGATTTCGATTGTTTTTCTTAGATAGAGGTCAAAATGGATAAACCATATATATCCCTTCATAACCATACGGAATTCTCGTTACTCGATGGTGCCTGTAGGATTAACAAACTCGTCAAACTGGCCGCCGAATACGGTATGGATGCTATTGCTATTACCGATCATGGTTCCCTCTTCGGCGTTATCCCTTTCTATAATGCCGCATTGGATGCCGGTATAAAACCAATAATCGGGGAAGAAGCTTATATTGCTCCGGGAGATATGCACGAGAAAAAGCCCTCCTCGGAAGGTCCAAACTCGGGGTATCATCTCGTCCTTTTAGTCAAGAATCAAACCGGCTATAAAAACCTTCTTAAAATATCCAGCGCCGGTTACACCGAAGGATTCTATTACAAGCCTCGCGTGGACAAGGATTTTCTCTCAGCCCATTCCGAAGGCCTTATCGCCTCGACAGCCTGCCTTAAAGGTGAGATTCCGTATCGCCTCTTGAGGGATGACTTCGATGGTGCAAAAAAAACTCTCGGAGAGTTCTGTGATATTTTCGGCAAAGAGAACGTTTATGTCGAGCTTATGGACCATGATATACCTGAGGAAAAGATAGTTCTTCCGCGTCTGGTTGGACTAGCTAAGGAATTCGGTATTCCGACAATCGCGACCAATGACGCGCATTACCTTCGTCCTGAAGATTACGAGTTTCACGATCTTCTTCTTTGTCTCCAAACGGGCAAATTTGTCGATGATACCAACAGAATGCGTTTCTCCACAAATCGTATGTTCTTCCACTCCCCAACAGAAATGGCGAGTGTCTTCGCCGATTATCCCGAGGCACTCGCAAATACCCGCGAGGTTGCCGACAGATGCTTTTTCGAACTCAGTCCCTATCAAGCATACCTTCCAAAATTCCCTATTCCGGAGGGATATACTGATATCTGGGATTATGTTAAACGCAGAACAGACGAGGGTATAATCCGCCTTTATGGTGAAGTAACCGAGACCATTTCAAAGCGCGTTGAATATGAACTGGATACCATTCGGAAGATGGGCTTTTTGGGTTACTTTGCTATCGTATCCGATTTCACCGATGCCGCCCGTGAGCGCGGAATACGCGTCGGGCCGGGTAGAGGAAGTGGCGCTAGCAGCATCGTTGCTTACGCTATGGGTATCACGAATATCGACCCTCTTCGCTATGGCCTTCTCTTTGAGCGCTTCCTTAATCCCGAGAGAGTGTCTCTCCCTGATTTCGATATCGACTTCGAAGATAAATACCGCGAACGGGTTATAGATTATGTTCGTGAAAAATACGGTAACGATTCGGTTTGCCAAATAATCACTTTCAATTTCATGAAGGCTCGAAGCGCTATTAAAGACGTAGGTCGAGTCCTTCGCATGCCTTACGATGAGGTCGATTCGGTATCGAAATTGGTTCCACAAACAACGACAATTCCTGAGGCCCTCGAACAAATACAGGACTTTAAACACAAATACGAATCCAATCCCGATGTAAAAAAGCTCGTAGATTATGCTATCAAACTGGAAGGTCTTCCGCGCCATGCAGGCAAACACGCCGCCGGAGTGGTTATCACGCCGGGGCCACTTACCGATTTTGTTCCTCTTTTTCGAACCAATAAAGACGAGATCATAACTCAATACGATTGGGTTTCTGTAGAAAAGATCGGCGTTGTAAAAATGGATTTTCTTGGCTTGAAAACCCTCTCAATAATATCTGAAACCGAAAGGATGATCGCAAAAAACAGGAACGAAGTTGTTAACGCAGAGAAAATACCACTTGGAGATAAAGAGACCTTCGAGATGATATCACATGGAGACACACTCGGTGTTTTCCAGTTCGAATCAGAAGGCATGACGCGTTACCTTCGCAAACTCCATCCCGACCGGATAGAAGATATGATTGCAATGAACGCGCTTTATCGTCCCGGGCCGATGGACTTTATCGATGAATACATCAAGCGTAAACACGGTAAAGCGGTTGAATATCCGCATAAAACCCTCGAACCCATATTGAAAGAGACCTTCGGCATCATTGTATATCAGGAACAGGTAATGCAGATAGCCCGTGAATTGGCCGGTTTCAGTTTTGGTCAGGCCGACATACTCCGGCGTGCTATGGGCAAAAAGAAGCTCGATGTAATGATGGCAATGCGCGAGGAGTTCATTAAAGGTGCCGAAAATAAGAAGATCGATAAAGCTATCGCGAAAAAGGTCTTCGATATGATGGGCGAATTTGCCAGATATGGCTTTAATAAATCTCATTCTGCAGCCTATTCGGTTGTCGCTTATCAAACTGCCTACCTCAAAGCCCATTATCGCAATGAGTTCACGGCCGCTAACATGACAAATGAAATTGACAATCACGATAAACTATACCAACTTATCGAAAACGCCCGTCATCATGATATCGAGGTGTTCATAGTCGATGTCAATCGCTCCTTACCCGAGTTTGTTGTCGAAAACGATAAAATCTTATATGGTATTGCTGCCGTCAGGAATGTGGGCTTCGGAGCCGCAAATGCTATCGTCGAAGCTCGCGAGAAAGATGGCCTTTTCGAAAACCTTTTCGATTTTTGTGAAAGAATAGACCTTCGGCTTCTCAATCGAAGGGCACTTGAATCTCTAGTTTGCGCTGGAGCTTTCGACTCATTAATCGACAACCGCGCCGAGTTAATGGCTTCAATACCGGAGGCATTGTCCTGGGCTGCTAAAGCCAAAAACAGCGACATAGCGGCATCGGCGGGAGACCTTTTTGCCTCCGATGACACGCTAAAAAAATTCCCCGAACCCATTCATGCTGAGCCGTGGAATAAAAAAACAACCTTAGATAAAGAAAAGGATGCCCTGGGTTTCTTTTTCAGTGGACATCCTTTAAATCGTTTCGTCGATGAAATATCGGCATTCACGAATATAACAACATCTGAGCTTCAATCAAAAGGCGTTGGAACAGGCGTAGTTCTTATTGGAACTCTAGCTTCTCTGGAAAAAACAATTACGAAAAAGAAAGATGAAATGGCCTATGGCACCTTCGAAGACCTCACTGGTTCAGCCTCTGTTGTGTTTTTTCCAGATACATATAGAAAATGTTCCAACTCTTTAGAAAAAGACGCGATGTTTCTTATTCGTGGAAAATATCAGGAGGATAACAGGGGCAGTAAAATATTAGTGGAAGATGTTATCCCCCTTCAAAACGTCAGGAATGAACTTGTAAATTGCCTCCACATCCGGCTTGATGCCGGTATTGCAACGGAAGAAATTGAAGAACTAAAAACGCTACTTAATAAACATGTAGGCGATAAACGCCTTAAATTGCATATTGTCGGTAACGACCACACTTGGCGTGCAACAAGTTCGGAATTGGACAACACCGCAAGCAGAGAATTAATATCGGAACTGAGGGAAATAATTGGGGAGGACAATGTATGGATAAGCAGTTAATAGCTATAATAAGCTTACTATCGATGCTATTATTTCAGTCCTGTGCCTTTATGGAAGGTAATAATCCGCTACCAACCAAAGAAAACCCATCTACTGGAATAAAAGCTGAGGAAACTCGCGTCCCTGTTATTGAATTATCCGCCGAATTTAAATGTGATAGCGTCGCTGCGCACCGCATCTCTCGATTGAGATGGCACGAGGCTGCTAGCATTATTGAAAGAAAAACGTCACACTCTATTTTTGATGTTTATCTTCTCGCACTCGCAAAATCTAATTTGGGCAAAGATAAAGAGGCATGCGCTTTATTCGGTATGTCAATATCCGACACCGCTAATCCTATACGCGATTATTTCGTTTTTGATTATGCTGAGGCCCTTTTCAAGACAGATTCGATAGATAAATCCATCGATCTATTGAAAAATATCGAAAATCCGGTGCTTCAAGAGAAAGCCCTCGTTAGAATTTTCGAATACACCCATGAAAAACGCGATTCACAGGCTACATTTAGCGCCCTAGACACCCTAAATTTAGAATTTCCTAAACATTTCTCCAAAAATGCACTTAAACTCGTTAAGGCTCGATTGCACGCTGAATTTGGCGATACTGCGAAAGCAGTCGAATTTTATAATTCTGTAATCAAGGGAAATTCGAGCTCGAATACTGTTAAAGCCGCACGAGCGTTGGAACTGCTCGGAAAACTCACTGGAGATAATCTTTTTCTTGCAGGTAAAGCAGCAGTTAATCGAAAATTTTATTCCTCCGGCGAGGAATGGCTCAAAAAATACATTTCAAATGGCGGAAAGGCAAACATTGGTGAAGCCAGTTATCTTCAAGCAAGGGCTATTTCTCGAAGAGGAAGATACAGCGAAGCTGTGGCTTTGTATAAAAAGATCATAAAAGAAAAACTTTATAATACAGCCTGGTGTAATTTGGGTATCGGATATTGCTTTCGCAAACTGAGGAGATATGACGAGGCCAAGGCTCATATTGACCTAGCTATTAAAGAAGGCTCAGGATCCAATGCCGAGGCCGAGGCCCTTTGGGAAGGCTTGGAATTGAGCGAAGACAGGGACGATTATATTATGGCCGCCGATTATGCTACGAGACTGGTAAATAAATATTCTAAGCACGACTTAGGAGACAATGGCGCTATGTGGTCGGGGTTAGCTAACTTCATTGAAGGCGATTTCTCGGCAGCCGCAGATCGCTTCGCGGTGATTAATAAAAAATACAGCGACAAGACCTTCACCGAAACCGGTGAGTTTTGGCGTGCATTATCCATGATAGCAAACGGCGACACCACCGGCTTCGAGATACTTCGCGAAGTATCTAATTCTTCTGTAAGGCACTATTACAAATATTATTCTAAGGAAATCCTTACAGATTTAGCCTTGCCAAATCCGGCATCGAGCCACTCGAGCGATTGGATAACCTACGGGGAAGCTATTAACATTGCGCAGGCTTCTCTCTCCGAGCTCGGATATAATCAAATAATCCTTTCATTGGACTCACCGTCCGCAACTCGGGCAAAGCTACTCGCTCGATGCGGTCAGATAGATAGAGCGCAGGTCGAATTCCGCATATGGTCACAAGAACTGAAAATAAATCCATCTATGCGTCTAGCTATGTTGTCACTTGCTTATGATTGGGACTTAACCGCTCTTGCCTATCAAATCGCTCTCGCCCTCGTTCGTGACATGGGCGGATATGCTTCGGCACCCATCGATGTTATTCGTCTTGCCTATCCTACATTTTATTGCGATTTGGTTTTCTCCTCGGCCGAAAGAGAATCCATAGATGCCGGATTATTATTTGCGGTCATGCGCAGGGAAAGCATGTTTAACCCACATATAGTCAGTTATGCCGGTGCTATCGGCCTTTTTCAGATAATGCCCCAAACAGGTGAAAATCTGAGCGTTCGTCTAGAGGAAAGCAAATATTTTTCGACCACCGACCTATACGACTACGAAACATCGATTAAATATGGCGCGCGATATTTGGCAGACCTTTTGCGAGAATATGGATTAGCGGAATATGCATTGGCGGAATATAATGCCGGTCCCACACCCCTGAAAAGGTGGAAGGAAACACCACATGAAGATTATCGATCCGTATTTGTCGAGAGCATAGATTTCCTTCAAACACGGCATTATGTTAAAAATGTGCTCGGTGATTATTTCGCATATAAAGAACTATGGGATAATAGCCTTTAGCCCGAGGATCAAATGTTAAAGTGGATATTAATTGTTTTTCTAGTAGCCTCTTCAGTAGTCTTCACCGCCGAAAAAGGTCTTCAGACACTTGTTTATCCACCTTTTAAACATAGCTGGGGAGTTCATAAAGGCACCGAGGCTAAGCTCGACATGCTTCTCGGAAATGCTACGGATTTCGACAATCCACAAGGCCTTGCTGTCGCTCGCTTGAGACGAACCGATAACCCTAAAGATGACCGAGACGATGATGAGCTTTCTGCTTATGGTGTCAATGCTGGAAAAGATCAGATCATTTATAACATAAGCATGTATAACCTAGCGATTTACGGCTCCAGCGGCTCAGGGAAAGACCAATTCAACAGTCCCCGAGGGATTGCAGTTGATCCCTCGGGAGATGTCTTCGTTTGCGATACCGGCAATCGTCGAATTGTTCATCTGATCCACCAAAAAAAAGGGCTCTCATGGGTTTCCGCTTTTGGTGATGAGATTTTAATCGAACCACACGATGTCTCGATAACCGAGTCAGGCACCCTTTTTGTAACAGACCATTCTCGAGGAACTATAGACCTCTTCACCTATGAAGGTAAGCATATTCGATCCATCGATGGTCTTGTCCAACCACGCGGAATCGATGTGGATAATCCAGCTATTGTAAAATCCCGCTATGCTGAAAAGGCTATTTTTGTCATCGACGGCGATGGCGCTCAGCTTCGCAAAATAAATTATCAAGGGCAGGTTATAGCCTCTTTCGAAGCGACAAAAATTGGCGATGGAACAGCCAGTCTCAATTTCATCGCTCTGGATTTTTACGACAACGCATGGATTACCGATTCCATTAATTGCCAAATACACAAATTCGATAATAAACTTAATTATATCACTAGTATCGGGGAATGCGGCGATAAGGATTACCAGTTCGAAAATCCCACCGGAATAGCTATCTGGAGACGCTTCGGACAGGTTGTTATAGCTGAAAGCCATTCGGCTCAATATTTTTGGATAGGTTGCGATATCGCAGGTTTTGATGTCAGTATGAGCGAAAACAGAGAGGGCAATATTGACGCCAAAATCGATGTGACACTCACTGACCGGGGTTACGTAAGTATCCTTGTTAAAAAAGATGGCGTTATCGTGCGCGATTTTCTCACCCATAAGCGTTTTCGCCAGGGTCTTCGCTCGGTCAAATGGGATTTGAAAGATAATGCCGGTCAGCAAATCCCCAGCGGCGAATACGAATTCGAGTTGAAACTCGAACCTACATATTCCAGCTACGGTTACTTCGAAAAAATTATCACAAAGAAGGTTAAAATCGATGCCTAAACCAAAACTTGGAGAGAAAATCGAGGTTAAAATAGAATCCCCTGCATTTGGTGGTTTCGGTGTAGCTCGTCATGATGGTATTGTTATTTTCGTGCGTTATGCCTACCCCGGTGAGGTCGTCATTGCGGAAATAACTAAACGCAAAAAGACTGCGCTTTTTGCGGATCAGGTCGATGTTATCGAAGCATCGCAATACAGAAAAAAACCACCATGCGAGGTTTTCGGTATCTGCGGTGGATGCTCACTACAAGACCTCGATTTCGAAGCCCAATTTTCGCTCAAAGTCGAGGTTGTCGAGGATTGTTTAAGACATATAGGTAAATTGCAAGACCTCCCTGAAATCGAGGAAATAAAGGCCGATAGTGAATTCCGTTATCGTAATAAGATGGAGCTTTCATTCGGTGAAAGCAACGGTAACATCTTCTTAGGTCAACACATACGCGGGCGCTTCGATAGACTTGTGCCCGCAGAGAAATGCCTTCTCATGTTGCCCATAGGTAATCAAATTGCCACTCATATCTCTATGGAAGCTAACCGCCTCGGCCTAGAAGTATATAACTCCTATCAAAATACCGGACAACTTAGGCATCTTACTCTGAGGTTCTCCGAAACCGAGGGAAAAGTTTTGGCCGGCGTAACGGTTAAAAAACCAGAATTAAATGATATTAAATTACTCATGGATTCGGCGCACAAGGCTTTCCCCGAACTTGCCGGTTCATTTGCTGTTGTTAACTCAAGCACAGGCGACACGGCAAAAGGAGAAGTTATTCCACTATTCGGTATCGATCATATCGAGGAGGAAATGCTTGGCCTTAGGTTCAAAATCTCAATGGCGAGCTTCTTTCAGACCAATACTCGCATGGCTCGTATGTTTTATAATAAGATTCTTGAATTCGCAGAAACAACTCAAAATGGTATCGCTTTTGACTTGTTCTCCGGCACAGGAACAATTACACAGTTACTTTCGAAGAAATTCGAAAAAGTTATTGCTATCGAGAACGTAGAACAAGCTGTTATCGATGCTCGAATAAGCGCAATAAATAACGGCATTAATAATACCAGCTTCATTTTCGGCTCGGTGGAGAAACAACTTCCAAAAATAGTTTTGGAATTTTCTCCAGAGCTAGTGGTGCTCGATCCTCCACGGAGCGGTGTAGCAAAAAAAATCCTCAATAAAATAATCGAATGCCAGCCAAACACAATTGTTTATGCCTCCTGTAATCCCTCCACGCTCGCGCGCGATCTTTCGATCCTCTCCAAAGCTTATTCAATCTCGCGCTTGGCAATAGTTGACATGTTTCCTCAAACCTATCATATTGAATCTATTGTTCGCCTCGAATTAAGATGATAATTATGCGTATTATGATTTATTATGAATTAATACTTGATTATATATTCTTGATTAGATAATTTAAAACATATGTATCCAAGCAACGAAATATGCCCCTGGAGTAAATTCAATCCGGCTACTTTTTCTTTTTGGGAGGAGCGTCTTTGCGCGTGGGTATCCGAACCAGCTAACACCTGGTCGAATTTAGCTTACATTAGTGTCGGTATTTCACTTCTTCTTTATTATAGCAAGATTCGATGGTCTCCGGTTAAATTCTTTGCATGGATATGCATACTTGTAGGCATTACTTCTGGTTTATATCACGCCTCTTGCACCTTTATGTTCCAATGTGCGGACCTCGGCTCTATGTTCCTTGTTGTCACTTTAATGCTCACTTTAAACCTTAGGAGAATTGGTCTTATTAAGCCACGCGAGGTTTATTTCTTTTTTTGGGGCAGTTTCATAACTTCCTTAGCTGTATTACTTAAATATAACTTCGCAGGAAGAATAATATTCATAATACTTTTAACTCTCAGTCTTGCTATCGAGGGATACCAATATATAACCAAAAGTGATTACAAAATAAAACCTCTAATCACTGCTATTGTGATTTTTGCCGTATCATTTGTATTCTGGCAGCTAGATTTAAAAGGCCTAATGGCAAGGCACGATAATCACGTTTTTCAAGGACATGCTCTTTGGCATATCGTTAATTCTTTATCTTTTATCTTTTTATACAAATTTTATGACCAATTTGCCATACTATCGCCAAGACGATTAAAACTTATTGAACAAGGTTCTTCGACCGCCCACGAGTGGCTCTATGGCCGTTTAATTAGGAAAAGAAAAACACTGGATAAATCCATTAATAACACTATTTGTAATAATAGTATTATCTGAAAAACCTAGCTCTATTATGCTTAAAGACCTTGTTATAAAAAGCCGAAGCACTCGCCGTTTCAAAGAAGATTGTAATATATCCAGAGATACTTTCTCAATTTTGTCAATCTGGCTAGGCTTGGGCCTTCTGCCGCTAATCGCCAACCTTTAAAATTCTTTATTTCTTTCACAAAATCGAAGAACATTATCCTCGAGTAGAGCTTAATTCAAATCCCTGAAGATTTCAATAAAATGATCCGGTGATTCGTCTTTACGAATACCCAAGCGGGTTATCGCAAAGTCATATTTTGTGGGATCTTCTGGGTTAATTTCGGAAAAGGCTTGTGTTATCTCGAGCGCTGTCTTTAGATTTACATTTCTACGCAAAGTAAACCCGATAGCCTTGCATATCCGGTGCATATGAGTGTCTATTGGAACAATTAATTTCGAGAATGAAACACCATCCCATCCTCCAGGATCGACTTCATCTTTTCTTATCATCCATTTTAAATACAGGTTCATACGCTTGCAGGCACTATTTTTGTTTGGCGAGGAAAGCAGGTATGTGCATCGGTTTTGAAATACACAGGATAATCTCTCAACAAATCTTGCTAATGCTGGGAAGATATTTCTCTCATTCAAAGAATGACCTTTTAAAAAGCACTCATTAAGCGACCCAAAATCCAATATAGCTCGCTTTATACCAATTAAAAGAACTCCTAGCTCTTCCCCAGTGGTAAACCTGTGTTTAAAACCTTTTAGAATATTACGTAAATCATCATCGTTAACACTCATGAGAAATTCTCTAGGATGAGGACCTAGCGATTTCAATGCCCTCCGCACGCTTTGGACTATTTGGGTCACTCTTCCATAGGCTAGGCCTGCCGCGATTAGACCGACAATCTCTCTGTCACTTATCAAAGGGTATTCGAGAACAACCTCTAGCGGATCAGGACTAATATATTTTGAATGGTTATATTTTGAGTAAAGCTGCTCGAGGATTTCGAGTTTTGTTATATTTGTGATATCCATCTCGCTGTAATTCTAGAAAATTCTCAGAAATAATCAAGTTAATTCAATAAATTGACAAAAATGCATTTTTTAGTCTTGACCGGTTGGTCATAATTACTATATTCTGCTATCACATAAAAAAAGGAGCTGACGATGAGATTCCTATTTGCCCTGACTATCCTATTCGCATTGGCCTTTTCCGTTATCGCCATACCCTTTACATCGGCTCCTCCCGAAATCCGCCATTTCGCGGAAAACCCAGAAGAAGCGGAAAGACTTGCGCCACTCGAACCAACTTATGAAGGCGGTTTCGATGTGCTGCATTATGACCTCGCCATCTCGTTTCAATACCCGACAGATCTACTTTCTGGACGATCCGGCATTATTGTCGAAGCGACTTCCTCAGCCGAATCGATCTATAATTTCCATATCGGCAGTAATCTATCTGCCGATTCTGTCTCAGTGAACAGCGAACCTGTGGCATTCTCGGTTCATTCGGACAGCATTGCTGTTTCACTCATTTCTCCTTCGACCATTAGTGACACTCTGCGTATCGATATTTATTACCATAATTTAACTGGTGCCGGTTATCAATCTGATGCCAATCGCTATGGAGAAATCATCGGCTACAGCCATTCCCAACCCAATGATGCGCGCCTTTGGTGGCCCTGTCACGATGTTCCCTATGACAAGGCAACCTTGCGTTTCTCTATAACAGTTCCGGGAACACTCGATGTTCTATCCAATGGTGTTTGCGCTGATACACTTTTTTTTGGAGACTCAACAACATATATTTGGCAAACCGATTACCATATACCGACCTATCTAGTCGTCGTTGATATCGGCGAATTCGATATAGTCGATTTTCCATACTATTTCCCGATGGGGACTTATTGCTACCCGGGAGACCTTTCAATCGTTAATACCAAGTTTGGTTATGTAACAGATGCAATGGCTGTTTTCGAGGAGTTATTCGCTCCTTACCCTTTTGAAAAATATTACATGTCCGTTGTGCCTCTTGGCTATATGGCCATGGAAAACCAAACAGCGACCAGCATGGGCGAATCTTACCTGTATGACGATGAATATTTCGTCGTTGCGCACGAGCTTTCTCACCACTGGTGGGGTGATGCTCTAACCTGCGGCACATGGAAAGATATTTGGCTTAACGAAGGCTTCGCTAGTTACTGCGAGGCGCTATATATTGAGCAAGCATATACCTGGGATGATTTTCGTGAATATGTCTGGAATGACCAAATGGCCTATATCACCTCATGGGAATTTAATTCTTTCCCTATATACGATCCATATTATATGTGGGGTAGAACGGTCTATCAAAAAGGCGCAAGTATTTTAGATATGCTTCGTTTTCAAACCGGCGATAGTCTATTCTTCGACATCATCAGAGACTACTTCTCGCGCTATATATACTCTAGCGCTGTTACTACGGATTTTATTGAAGTTTGCGAGGATAATTATGGCGATTCGCTCAGTTGGTTCTTTGATCAGTGGGTTTACAGCGCACACACTCCAACTTTACAATGGCGCTATTTCACAGATTTAATCAATCCTTTCCCCGATGATTCAATTTCGAGAATGGTATTAGTTCATCAAGACGAACCTGCCTATCGCATAAAGTTTGGGTTAAGTGTGGTCAACGATGCTGGAAGTATAATTGAACGGTTATCCGCCACTGTGACAGAAAACGACCAACCTATTCATATCAAGCATGCCTCCAACAATAATATTATATTCGACAACGACCACCGCGCGCTTTACGCTTATGGGTTTGATATAACAGACCCAATCGCCGAAGTCACAGGGCGGGATGTCAAACTCGATTGGGAACCTTTCGAGGATTGGATAGATATCACACATACAATTCTGATGAAGGTTAACGCGACGACTTTGGAATTCGATACCATCGCGTGGCCCTTAGATACTTTTGCCACTGATTCAGATGTTGATCCGGGCGTTTACCAGTATTTCATCGCTGGAATATGGGAACATGATTCGGCTTTTGCCACATTCCAGACACCAGAAGAGCTCGTCACAGTGCCCGAAGCAGGAGATGAATTCTCTATTCCGGTTAACACAATTGCTATGCTCGATGATTCGGCGGTCTATAAAATCTATTACTTTCCGTTAATTCAAGAGTGTGATGGTTTTAGAATTAGCATAAAAGCTATTGTTGCAACCGACTCTTTCCAAATATACTCTTGCCGCGATTCGTTGCCCGAAATCCTCAGCGGTGTTGTTTCAGAATACGATTTTGTTGATTACGGTGATAATATTGAACCGGCTCGGATCAGTTATACCACTTCTTCATCTCCCTCGGCGGAGCTATATCATATTTACTATTTCGTTGTTAAAACAGGCCGTCCTTCGGCAATATTCAATTTCACAACAGAGTATTTAACAATGGATATTGACGAAAATGCCACTGTTAGACCAGAGGAAATAGATGTTACTATTTATCCAAATCCCTTCAACTCCGCAATTACCCTTTCGATTCTTGAAACAAGCAATTTAAAAGCATATAATCAGATCGAAACCCAGATTTTCGACATTTCCGGAAGGTTAATCGCCGATCTTGACATGCTCTCGAATAAAACTGACAACTCAATATCAATTATCTGGGAACCTGACGCAACTGTCGAAAGCGGAGTATATTTTGCCCGAATAAAAATCGACAATATTGTCGTTAATAAAAGAATAGTGTTCCTGAAATGAATATCGTATTTCGCAAATAGTGGTTTTTTATGTGTTCGGCGAAAAGCCCTTGCGTTCTATATTTCATGAGTATTGAGTTTAAGTCAACTATAAACAGAATATTAAATTGCGAAAAGCCCCGATAAGATCATTTCTTGATATTACAAGCTGTCTAAAGACTGATAAAAGCCGACAATGCCAGTTAAAATTCTTTGACTAATACACTAAAAATTTCTATATTCATAAGATTTAATTTAAAAAATTATCAAATAAAAGAAAGCTAAAGCGAGTCTGAAAAACTATGGAAAGTGCAGTGAGGGAAAATACCATAAATAGGAGTAAGTCTATTATACTGTCATGGATAGCAATAATAGGATATTTCTTCATGTTTTTCTTCATCTCTGGGGTAATGGTAGTCTTTTTCAATTATAGTATCCAAAGGCGCGATTTTGCAAAAGGTCATAATGACCTTTTTGAAGAAAACACAGCGCGATTTTTCCAGAGAGAAGGCCTTTTGCAAGATATCGATAATATTATCGATAACGAAACTCTCAACAAAAACCTCGATATTGATGAAAATTATAAGTCTTTCGCCCTTTTTGAATGGAATAAAGACTGGGAACCTATCTTGGTTACCTCCCCTGCTTTGTCTGTTGTAGAATTTACCCCAACTCAAATTAATAAAGACTTTTACAGATACTATGGATCACTGTTTTGGAAAGACAACATAGATGCAATATTAACTAAAACACCTTTCCTTTATTCTGCGGTATGGAAAAAAGGTAGGCTTTTCCTTTTGGCAGTCGAACTACAACATTCTTGGCTCTACACTCATTTAATTTTCCCACGCCACGCAATTTCTTTGGGATTACTCGGGGTAATACCAAACAGCCTGTTTTTCGCATTCCTTTGCGCCTTCACCTTAAATCTTTTTGGACGGTTTTATCATTCTAAGCTTATGGAAACAATACAAGGCGGGAAATATCGAATGCCGATTCCTGTCTTCCCTGGGTTCATTAAGTTGGTGGAATATGCTCTCTCCAACGCAACCGAAATCGAGCAACAGCGCCGGGAAAAACGCGTTGCGCTGATGGAAAAATATAACGAATTCGAAAAAGAAAGAGGAGATTTCGCCCTTATTAATGAAGTTTTCAGGGTAGCAGCTTTTGCTCCTGATCTGAAATCTTCGGTTAATGCGGCACTCCAAGAGATAATCCGAAGACTGGGAGTGCGTTGCGGTTTCATCTTCACTTTAGATGCTACAGAACAACCCTTTTTTATTGGCGAATACAATCTTCCAGCCGATATTGCCCACGCCCTTCTGAAAGGAGAAAGCCTCCCAACGGCAACATTCTCGATTCAAGAAAAAAACAACGGCTATGCAATGCTACCCTTGAAGGCCTTGCCCGGAATAGAGATATCGCCAATACGTTCCCTTGCCGAAGAAGGCCTCACACACGCAATAATAATCCCACTTTACTATCGCGACAAAATATGGGGTGGAATGCACCTCTATTCCCCGGGAAGACCAAGGATTCCAGATAGAGATAAAACCGTTCTTCTTACAATTTCAAATACCTTAGTTGTCATCTTGGAGAATAAGAGACTCCTCGGTGATCTTGACGAAAGAATCAAAGAGAACGTCCATTATTACGAACTCAGTAAAATGCTTATTTCCACATCGGAGTTCGACATTTTACTTGAAAATATCCTCTGGATAATTCATGAGTCTATAGATATTGACCACTGTAGCATTATGCTAGCTGACGATGAGGGCGAAATTCTCTCTGTGAAGGCCGTGTGGGGTTACCCAAATGGTCACAAAAATCCAAGAGTCTCCTTCGGTTCAGGTGTTGTTGGATGGGTGGCCCAAAATGGACAATCTGCTCTGCTTCACGATGTTTCCCTTGATACGAGATATATTGAAAACACTGAGGATGCCCGGTCTGAATTGACAGTGCCCCTTCTGGCTGACGGCAAAGTAATCGGTGTCATCGACTGTGAATCTAACATCGAATATACATTCAACGAAGCCGACCTACGTTTTCTTACTCAACTCTCAGGGCCGGTAGGACTTGCTATTCAAAGGACTTTGGTTCAGACTGCTCTGGCAAAGCAATACATTATCGATTCCATTTCACAAACCTACAATAGAAATTACTTCGATGAATATATTTCAAAACACGGAAAAGAGACTCTGCTGAGACACGGAAGGGTTTCGATAGCCATTGTCGGCGTTTCGAATCTGAAAGAAATCGAAAAAGAATACGGACAACCTGCATCCAATTTGATAATAAAACAAACAGCCAATATGCTGGAGGAGCTTTTTCCAGAGGCAGTGATAGCTCGATATACTGATTCTGAGTTTTATATTCTTCTTCCCGGTTTAGGAGAGGAAGCTATGGAAAAACTCATCGATTCTATAAGAAAGCGTTCTCTTAAATGGTCACGCGAACACGCCGATACCCGTCCGCTTTCATTCACAGCCGGGTATGCCACTGCCACACGTTTTGACGAACTGGAGAGTCTTATCCAGAGAACAGACAAAGAAAGCGCTTGGATCAAAGATAAAAAACACCATGAAAACTAAAATACACAGCTTTAATTTTTCCCTCCTTATTGCATTAATAATTTTCCTGGGCTACCTTGGAGGGTGTGCGCATATACAAGTCGAAAGCCCCGCTGCTGGTTTCGTTCGCGAAGGCACCAGTTTATTTAACGCGGATAAAATCGATGAATCGGCTATCCTTTTTCGTAAAGCCTATGCCGCCGATCCATTTTTTGCTCCAGCCTATAAAATGCTCGGAAGAGTCTATCTTGCTAAAGGCGATAACTACCGCGCTGAAATGTTCTTTCGAAAATCGCTTGCTCTGGATAGCTCGAACTCCGAAATATATGGCTGGATAGGCGATATTTATTGGGCAGATGGTGATACTGCAGGTGCTTTTGAATACTACCAGAAATGTCCAAAAGAAGACCCTCATTATGCGATCTTGCACTATAGGCTAGGTGTGAGAGAATATCAGAATGGACATATCGATAAGGCTAGAAACGAGTTTGAAAAAGCTCTAGAATATCCAGAGTTTTGGGGCGGGCATTTCGGTCTTGGACTTATCTCATTCTCCAATGGCGAATACCAGAATGCAGCAACATATTTCCATGAGGCGGAAAGATCTTGTGCTGAGCCAGAGGTCTCCTTTTGGCTTGCCAAATCTTATAGGATGCAAGCACGCGATGCCGAAGCGTATTTTTATTTTAAACAGTTTACAAATTCCATTCAGGGCGAATGCTTGCTTTGCCCCGAGGCCGAGGAATCTGCAAAACAATTGAAGAGCGCTGTAGTTGATTCATCCCTTGAAATAGACACATCTCTTGTTATACCCTTTACAGTCCTCGAACACGATGTTCTCGAGGTCGGGATCTTCGATCTTGAGGGACGTCTTGTTAAATCTCTTTTTAATGGTTGGATAACAAAAGGAGATTATACTTTGGAGTGGAACGGCGAAAACTCAAATGGAGAGCTCATGGACAACGGTGTTTATCTTGGATGTGTTGAGCGCAAATTTGATCTCGAACTTAAACCTATTCTTCTCGAAAAATAAAAGTGGAACGTTTCATTGATAAAAACCTTTTTAGAAGCGCAATTGCGCTTCTTTTTTTCCTGATAGGTTCAGTTTGCGCACTCGACTCTTATTATTTGTCATTCGATCCTATCGACTTAGCCACGCTCAGAAAATATGAAAATCTATCTTTCGAAGAGAGAAAACATATAACAGTAGGTATTCTTCGAGCATACTCGGAAAAAGCCCAAGCAGAAGCTCTCATTCTGTTAGATGAATTAACACGCAATGGTGAAATCTCCGATGTCCGTCCCCTTTGGATATGCAACTGCATTCGTTTTTCGGCTACAACATCAGCAATCGATCAAATCGAATCATCACAACTGGATGCTCGTCTTGTTAAGAGTATTCCAAAAGAAGCAATGCTGTTTAATCCCGCAAAAACCTCAGAATATGAGGCTTCGGTGGATAGCATAGCATGGGGATTGGAGCAAGTTGGGGTGCCAACCATATGGCGCAGTTTTGGGCTGGACGGAAAAGGCACACTCGTAGCAATTCTCGACAGTGGAACTGACTTCGGCAACCCAAACCTTATAGGCTCTTTTTGGGAAAACACCAGCGAGATACCTTTAAACAACATCGATGACGATAGTAACGGTTACATAGATGACTGGCGCGGTTACGATTGGACAGAAGACGATCCATGGCCTTACGATGAGCGCGGCCATGGCACCCATGTTTCAGGGATTGTTGCGGGACGAGGTATTATGGGCATGGCCACAGGAATGGCTCCGGCATGCAAGATAATGCCTCTTAAAGTGCTAAACTATTCCGGAACTGGAGAGGAAGCAGATGTTTGGGAGGCTATCCAATACGCTATTGAGAATGGTGCTCGAGTTATGAATCTCTCTATCGGTTGGCGCTACAGCAGCTCACCAGACAGGTCGGCCTGGCGTGCTGCTGTCGAATCCGCATGTGAAATCGGCGTGGTAATGTGCATTGCAGGGGGCAATGAAGGCGGAACTGATGGCGCTCCGAATAACCTTCGCACACCCGGAGATGTCCCTCGAGCTCTCACTGTTGGGGCCACGGACATACTCGATGAACGCGCGAGTTTTAGTTCCCTCGGACCGGTTGCGTGGGGAGAAGTTGCTCCGTATTTCGATCATCCATACCCTCCGGGTCTCATTAAACCGGATATTGTAGCGCCGGGGGATTCGGTTCCAAGCTCAACTTTAGGCGGCGGTGTCGAATATTGGGATGGCACCAGCATGGCCTGTCCTCATCTAGCTGGCGCATCTGCTATTATTCTCCAGCTATGCCCCGACATCTCGCACGATTCTGTTAAAGCACTTATTGAAACCTCGGCGTTTGACCTCGGTCCAACCGGCAAGGATAGTATTTACGGTTCTGGAAGACTCGACCTTATTAACCTATTTAACCGGCTTGATAATATCGGCTGGCTGCGCGGCAATACCGAACCTTTGGCGCAGATATGCTCGACCCCTTCCCAAGCCAAAATCCAAGCCGATAGTCTTGGCCATTTCTTCATTGCGATGAAAGAGGGAACTTATACAATCACAGCCGATAAATTTGGATTTTCATCTACGACATCCCTCGTGAGTGTAGTCGCTGGAGACACTTCCTTCATCAATTTACCAATTTCCCCCGGAATTCCTAACAACCTTCAATTTGTAGTCAGGGATTTCGACAATGGTGCTCCAATAGGCGATGCCATCTTGACTTTCCCGCTGTGGCCATTAGATAGTTTTTACACCCTTTCCGACGGCAGAATTGCAATAAGCATCTCAGAATCGGACACTACAACCGTGCAAATAAACAAATCTGGTTGGACAACCTATGAATTCACAGCTAACGAAATCTACCCAGATACTATGCTTCACACAATTTATTTACAACGCGCCCTTGACTTTGAATTGGATTCCGGTCTAACACATTGGGGCATAAGTGATTCCATATATAGCGACGATTGGGAGTGGGGAACACCTTCGACAGGGCCATCTCCTCGAAGCGGCGATAGACTTTGGGCTACACGATTGGACACCACCTATTCAAATTCAAGCGACAGTTGGCTTAGTCTTGGACAAGTTGATCTTTCTTCGGATGCGGAAGCTCCTCGCCTTGAATTTTTCCAATGGTTCGAGCTGGAGGCCAGCTCGCGTGCTTGCTGGGATGGAGGAAACATCAAGGCTCGAATTCCTGACAGTGAATGGAATATTATCGAACCTCAGGGTGGGTATCCTATCTTCATCGATGACTATAATCCCATCACAGGTGGACAACCCGGATTTTCAGGTGAGTTCAGTGGCGCACATTGGCACAGGGTTGTTTTTTCGCTCGATGCCTTCATTGGTGACACAGTCGAACTAGCAGCACACATGGGTTCCGATAACAATACAGTTTATTCTGGATGGTTTATCGACGATGTAGCGATTCTTCCAAAAACACTTCGAGAACCCATATTTCGAAGTGTTTCCACTGAATTTACAGCAGGTGAGGTTGTAATTTCAGGGACATTATTCGCTGTAAACTCGGAAATTGTCGAGGACTCTCTCCTGGCACATTTTGGGGGCGCAGCCTCTGGAACAGCATCCATGATTTCGATTGGTGAGTATTTCGAATGCTCAATAGAAGGTCCTTTTTCGAGTGAAAGCCTATTTATATGGCTTTCGGTAGTCGATAGCGAAGCCCGAAAAGCTATTTATCCACATAGCGCCCCAGATTCGATGATAACGGTCTTGATCGATTTTTCTGAAGATACAACCTCACCTATTATCGAACGATGGGCATACTGGCCTAATCGAATAATTGGATTGGATTCCACCGTTTTCGTATTTATAATCGAGGACAGCTCGCCGACAACCTCAATATTTACCTTCGAGCAAGACTCCATAATCGACAGTATAATTATCCCCGGCTCTTTTTATGACACATTATTGATTACCATTCCGCTTACTTCGTCGAGTGCCCTCGAATGGCATATTACCTCCAGAGATAGCTTTGGTAATATCGCATCAGATTCTTCGACTGTTACTTTTGCGACTGAAGTCTCTTTAGATTTTCATACAACATCCTCGCCCTTCGAAATATCCGACAGCACAAATTGGCGGTGGCTCCCCGATAGTGGATGGCTTTTTTCAAGCGAAGGCCCAATTCTAGAATTTCTCGATCTTCCACTTCTCGAGTGCCCTGGAACCTTAGCCATCGAGATAATTGGTGAATACCATTTTGATGGCAACAGCGCGGGTGCGCTTATCTTCAAGGGTTTTCCGGGCGATAGTTTTGCATCTTTACCAGATACCATTCCTTCCGGAAATCCTTTCTTTCCTGGACTGCCCGGTGTTATCGGCACAGGGAATATTGTATCGACTATACTTCCATCAGTTTCTGGTGGAATCTTCACTTTTCAACTTGCCGCTGCCATTCCTGATAGCGATTTCGCATATTGGCTTATAGACTCCATCTGTTTCTTAACCGAATCGAAGATTACGCAAGCTTTAACACCAAAGGATTTATCGATTTCTGTTTTTCCAAATCCCTTTAACGATGCATGTAAAATATGTATCGATAACCTCGATAAACCATCGGTGATAGATATTTTCGACATCTGCGGAAGACGTGTTTATTCACGAAATCTTACCTCCGAAACCTCATCTTTCGTCTGGGATGGCTGTTCTACAACTCGAAAGTGCCTGCCCTCCGGAGTTTATTTGATTAAGTTGGCCGACTCGATTGAGATTGCTAAGATCACTTTACTTCATTAATAAAATCTTTCTATTAGAATGACTTTTCTTACTTAGCAGGGAGATCGCCAATTTTGCTTTTTCATACCGGGCCTTTCATTCCATAATTTCACAAATCCGAAAAGCTTCACTTAATCTTTTCTACAGTTTCCTTAATTTCCTTAAATAACGACCTACCTATAAAAATGGGATAGGAAGCGAGGTGCTTCAGCGCACAATTTTTGTGCGCTGAAATAAAATATGTGCGCCAATATATATTATAAAATACCATACTATATTGATTAGCAATACCTTACAGTTTGGCACGGCCAATGCGTTAATTCTTTGTGTAACAGAAATAAAACGGAGGTAAATATGGATTCTACACTAAAGATATTCGGCTTTTTAATCTGGATGACATCATTGATGTTGTTTTCTGGAGGTTGCGATACTTATATAGTGAATAATGATCCCTACTATCGCGACTGCGACGGTTGTTGGTGCGATAATACACCTCCCCAAATTCCTTATAGTGTCCATTCTATCACTGGAGATAATAGCGTATATCTCTACTGGAATCCAATAACTAGCTGGGATATGGCGGGTTATGCTATTTATCGCGGTTCTTCACCAACCGGTTATTACGATTATATTGGAACGAGCTATTGCGCGAGCTTCACGGATATCTCGGTGCTAAACGGAGAAACATATTATTATGCTATAGCCAGCTATGATAACTGTGGAAACGAGAGCGAGCTTTCCACCGATTTGATTTATGATACACCTCGCCCGGAAGGTCATTCCTGGTATTTGTGGGCATCGGAAAGTTATTATTATGACGGTGGATACGATTTTTCGGAAGGCAACATCATTGAATGGGACCATCCGACTTGCGATGTCTTTTTTGGCCACGATTCCCTGGGCTATTACCTTTGTGCCGCGAACGATTATACTGATATTTTAGACTATGGCCCCGCTTCTAGTCTTTCTGATGTCGATATAGCGCCGGAAACCGGATGGAGCTCAATCGCAGACCTAACCGCAGTCGAAGGGCATATTTATGTGCTTTGGACCGCAGATAACCACTTTGCAGCACTTCTAATTCGAGACATTTCTGGTGAATGCATGACCTTCGATTGGTCATATCAAATTGATACCGGTAATCCCGAACTACGACCATCGAGAAGCGTAGTCGAAAGAAGAAAAAACCGTCAAATCAAAAGAGGTCTTCGTTTAACCTTGGAAGGAGAATAAAATGAAAAAACTACTTTTAATCGTCATTGCTTCGACAGCTCTTTTAATGATGCTTCCAGAAACTGCCTCCGCCAGATGGCACTTTGGATTCGGCGCTTATTATGAAGATTGCGATTGCTACTGGGGAGAACCCGATCCGTGGGATGCTTGGTGGGAATGCCCCTGCTATTGGGATATTTGGGAATGGTGCAGCTGGCATCCCTATTGGATGTGGCCGCGTTGGTGCCGTCGCTGGGTGGAGGCTTATTATAGCCCTTGTGGTAGATATTACTATGTCTATTACGATTACTTTGTTCCGCGCAGCACCAGGATATATGTCGATGGGCGCTACCGCTATCGCTACGATGTGCCACTTGGATCATCTTATAATACTACAGAGAGAATACCCCGCAGAAGCGGCCTCGAACGCCCAAGTGGATCACCTCCAAGACCCGAAACAGTCACCAGAACTCTGGAGAACCTCGGCCCAGAATATAGGATAAAAACTGTCGCATCTCACGCAACACAACCTACACAAAGCTTGAGAAATTCCGGTTCCAGTGTAACACCTATTTCGCCTTCGCGCGAAAGACCTATTACTACAGAATCGATTCTCCCAAAAAGCACAACCGCGCCGTATATCGAGGAAAGCCCTAAAAAAGCTGTTACACTTAAGACCGTTCCGACTTCGATTTCGAGTTCGGTTAGGAACCTTTCAGATGGTTCGTTAACAATAACAAATTCCAAGATTGATAAACCTCGCGAAAAAGATATTTCAACCGAGGATGTTATTGATATACCGGTGAAGACAACCGTTAAATCGGACAATACAGACAAAAAGTCCTATCGCGCTAAAAAAGACGTGATTGAAAAATCATCAAAACAAAAAAACATTAAGGGTATATCTTCGACATCTGAGAGTTCATCGAGTTCCAGCCCCAGAGCTGAGAAAAGTTCTCCTTCGAGAAGCTCTTCTAAATCGATTAGAACCAAGTGATTCTTGACAACTCATAGTTCGTCGAATATATTTATGAAAATGAAAAAAATATGTGAAATATTAATTCTGACTTTAGTCGCTGTGGCTGCCTTCGCCCAGAAACCAGATTCATCGGACTCTATTAGTAAAAAGGCTGCGGTAGTTCGAGATCAGTCAACAGGCGCAATAACTGTCGGTGAACCAGAAACAAGCCTCAGAAGTGCTCCTTCTTCTGCCAAAAACTCCACCAAGGATTCAGATTTCGATCTCGGTGGATTTCTTAAGGAACTTTTCGAGGCAGGGGAATCGACGCCAAAAAAAAGCCAACGGAGCTATGATTGTTCGAGCGACGAGGCCGAAACAAGAACCGCTCCAGCGCCTTCGGCAAAATCTCGAATATCCTCCGAGAGTTCCTCTGCCATTCCTACATCGAAGGGCAAAAGCTACGATACTTTCGAGGACAATAACAATAATGGAATCGATGATCGTCTCGAGGGTGTAAAAACAATCAAAGCGAGTCGGAGTAAGAATTAATCTGGTTAGGCAAAATAAACCCCGCTCAATTAGGCGGGGTCTTTTTCTATTATGAAATTCGTTTCAACTAGTTTTTTTATCCCTTCAAATTGCATCTCCCGTGGGCAAGTTAAATTTCCTAAGGATGAAAGCACCCATGTCTATAAAGTCATGCGTGCTTCTGTTGGGGATACAGTGCGCGCTGTCGATGGCAAGGGACATATATATTGGGTAAAAATCACTCGTGTTGATATTATGCACAGCAGAGGCGAGATAATCGAAACGACAACTACGGAGTTAGAACCACACACCCTCTTCTCGTTAGCTATGGGAACCATTTTACCAAAACGCATGGAAGCAGCTTGGGATTCATGCGTTCAGTTGGGAATTTCAACCCTAATTCCGGTAAGAACAAAATTCTCTCTTTCGCGTATAAGAGAGGATGGAAAATTCATCGATAGGTTAAATGCAGTTGGAAAAAGAGCTATGCTTCAAAGCGGTAGAGCTGTTCATCCGACCGTAGAAATGCCCTGCGAGTTGAGCGAAATTGTTATACACGATTTTAACACCATACTTTTTGGCGACGAGGAAGGTTTGCCTACGCCACCATCAGAAAAACCAAAACTCGGGGAAAAAGTGCTCTTATTAGTTGGACCCGAAGGGGGGTTTTCAGCGGAGGAAAAGAGGATTATCGAACAAGCCGGTGGCGTCGGAATATCACTTGGGCCGAGAAAGTTAAGAGCGGAAACAGCTGCAGTAACGCTTTCTGTTTTGGCCTTAAGGTGGTCGAGGGACATATAATTTGGGTCTTAATAATTTTATAAAGCATCAAATTGTAGGAATATCGCGTTTGCTTAGAAACTTATATTTTAAATAATTAAATTCATGGAGTTTTGATGAGATTTTTTGTTCTGATACTTTGCCTTTTTTTATTCGTTATCTCCGCTTTTTCAGCAGGGATGAACCTACCATGTGTCGGGGCAAAAGCACTTTCTATGGGTGGCGCTTTCCGCGCTATCGCCGACGATGGTTCTGCAGTGTTTTGGAATCCAGCTGGATTGTCTGCTAATGATGCTTCACAAGTAAATCTGCTCGGGCAATTACTTCTGACTTTTTCAACATATGTCGCCGACGACACGCTTATCGCAATAAATCAGCTTTTTCGCGAGGGAACAAACGAAAAAATCGATAAAACCTTTTTCCTTGGGAACGGCTATTTTACTTATGCCCCAAAGAAACTCGAGAGATGGCGCTTCGGCTTAGGTATATATTCCCCTGCCGGAGTCGGAAGCACTTGGGATGTGCTTAAAGAGAACGGCAGCGGTGGAGTAGGAAAGATTAATCCAAGCGAGATGAACTCGATGTTCCCTGATTCCGATTACATTATGAGCACCACTGAATCCTTACCCTATAAGGATTTTCGAGGAACATTGGGGTGTTATTCGATCAACCCTGGAACGAGCTACAATTTAACTAATAAGGTTTCTCTGGGTATATCCGCAATTTGGACCTTCGCAGTTCTAGATATTGGGATACCATCATCAGATTACGATAAAATGCAAACAGATACCGGCGTAGTTTTTCAGGAAGGTGAATTTTCCGGAGAAAGCTACGGCTTTAATTTGGGTGTGCTTTATAAACCGAACAAAAGACTATCGTTTGGAGGAAATCTCAAGTATCAGACAGATTTTTCATTCGAAGGCGATTTAACCGAGACTGTATATAAATTCTACAACGAGGATCTTCACAATCTTGGCTTGTTTATAGGGGACACGATCCTTTCTGGTGGAAAGCTTATCAAACCCCCAGTGCGCGCGTATGCGGAACTCTCGCGTCCATTTGAATTGGGCGTGGGATCAGCTTATAAATTGGGAGAAAAATTAACAATTTCTCTCGATTTGTCATATACTTACTGGTCTTCTGTCGATTCGATAATCCTAAAATCCCGCGAAGGCGAACAACTGGTAACCATGGCGATGCATTGGGTTGATACATATAGAATTTCTGTTGGTGGAGAATATCAATTTTCGGCGCTTTCAGCGCGATTGGGTGCTTTCTATGAACCCAATCCTTCCGTTTTGGATTTTCAGAATCTTTTCATACCAGAGATGAATGACAGAGTTGCCTTCACTGGAGGACTTGGACTACATCTCAAAGATTTTCTTTTGGAATTTTCTGCGGAGACAGAATTCTTTGGAGAGATAATCGCAAGCCCAAATTTTGAGGGAGATTTTCCGGTCAACATCCCGGGAACATACACAGGTAAAGTTGGGGATTTAATCTTATCGGCAACATATATTTTTTAGGTGTAATGAATGTTTGTTGACACACACGCACATATAGATTTCGAGGATTTCACCGATGAGCTTGATAACGTTATCTCGAGGGCATGGGATGTCGGCGTTAGGACAATAGTGATTCCGTCGATAGAGGCGAAAACAATGCAAAAAGCGGCCTCGATAGCTGAAAGTTTCCCCCACATATGGTTTGCCGCTGGATGGCATCCAAGTGATGCGGATTCCTTCGATGAAAGCTTGTTTAAGCATTATCTCGGCCATCCAAAATGCATTGCCATTGGAGAAATAGGCCTTGATTTTTACCGAGAACACACTGAGAAATCGCTACAAATAGAGGTTTTTAGAAAACAACTTGGGATAGCAGCGGATAGATCGCTTCCTGTTATAATCCATATTCGTGAGGCTTGGGACGAGGCTCGAAAGATAATTGATGAATTCCCGGAAGTTGTTTGCGATTTTCATGCCTTTTCGGGCGGGGCCGAGGAGGTTGAGTGGATAGTGCAAAGAAGCGGATATATGGGGCTTGGAGGGCCATTAACCTTCAAGAATTTTAAAAGAAGCGAGACAATCGAAACCATCCCTATGGGAAATATCCTCCTTGAAACGGATTGCCCTTTTCTCGCACCACACCCCCATAGAGGAAATCGAAATGAACCGTCATTCATTCCTTTAATCGCCGATAAGGTGGCTGAATTCAAATCAGTCGAATTGGACAAGGTCGAAATGGTAACAACTGCAAATCTTAAGCGGTTTTTAGGTATTCCGATGCCGATTTCCATTAGCAACAAGAATATTGCAAAAAGATCACTATCTCAGAATTTTTTATGCGATGATAATATTATCAAGAAATTTGTTAGCATCATCAATAAAACAGATTTAATCATCGAAATTGGAGCTGGCAATGGCGAGATTACTTCATATTTACCCGAGAAATCTCTCAATATCTGGGTAACAGAACCTGATTGGGGGCGCATCCCGGCATTAAAAAAGGCTGCGCCGGAAACGATCATTCTTCCAATGAAAGTCCAGAACATCGACCTAAAAGGGCTTTGCTCTTTCGAGGGCAAAAAAGCGACAATAGTCGGCAACCTTCCATATGCTGATAGTTCTCAAATAATTTTTCAAATTATCGAGCATCGTGATATTATCGATAGGGCTATCATTATGATACAAAAGGAGTTTGCCGAAAGACTGTGTGCCTGTCCGGGTTCTAAAAAATATGGCATCCCGAGTGTGCTTCTGTCATTATTTTTTGATGTTAATTATCAATTCGATGTCTCGCCGCATTGTTTTAAACCTGTGCCAAGGGTTGATTCCTCCGTTATATCAATGGTGCCAAGAAAAGAAACACCTGCCCAAAAAGTTGAATACCATTTATTGAAAGACATCATTAAATCTGCATTCTCGCACAGGCGAAAAACCATAGCTAATTCGATGAAATGGGCTTTCGGGCAATATGATCTAATTCCAATCTTGAAGACCGTAGGAATAAATCCCTCGGACAGAGCGGAAAATATATCGCCAGAGAGTTTCGTAAACTTAGCGATAGCCCTCGGAAAGACAGTGCTCTGATGGAATTATTCCTCATTCTGCTTATAATTGCGCTAATCGTCTGGTGGGTTTTGGAATATCGCCGGCATTCTATGAATGTAGATAGAATAAAAATTCGAATCCATGTCAACGGCACTAGAGGAAAATCCTCTGTAACTAGGCTTATCGCTGGCGCGCTTCGCGAGGGTGGAATTCACACGGTTGCAAAAACTACCGGCACAATTCCGAGGCTTATTCTTCCAGATGGCACCGAGGAACCCATAGTGCGTCTCGGCTCGCCAAATATTCACGAACAGGTTGCAATCGTTCGCCGGGCTGTCGATCTCGATGCAGAGGCACTTGTTATTGAATGTATGGCGCTACTTCCAGAGTATCAAGAAATATCTGAGCGCAAAATCATTAAAAGCACCATCGATGTCATAACCAACGCACGCCCCGATCATCTAGATGTGATGGGACCAACCGGACATGATGTAATCGATGCGCTTTGCGGCACAATCTCGAAGGGGAACATCTGTTTTACTTCTGAAAAGGAGCATTTTGACCATATAGAGAAAAATGCCATCGATAACGGAGCGACAATTGTGCAAGCAGTTCCCTCCACTATTGAAAAAACCGATATGGCTGGATTTTCATACATCGAACACGAGGAAAATGTTGCATTAGCGCTTAAAGTGGCTGAACATTTGGGGATTTCTCGCGAAACTGCCATTCGAGGAATGCAAAAAGCGACCCCTGATATCGGCGCATTGACCGTTTATAAAGTTGAATTCTTCGGGAAAGTAGCAATATTCTATAATGCTTTTGCCGCCAACGATCCCGAATCTACCGGTGCGCTCTGGGTCAAGCTTAAACTCGATACAGACCCAACCTTCCCAACAATTGTGCTAGCGAATAACCGTGCAGACCGTGCAAGCCGAACTTCACAGCTTGCAGAAATGTTAGTGGATAAAGTCCATGCTAATTATTATATATTAACAGGAACGAATACTAAGCTTCTCGTCGAGAAGCTCGATCGGCATGGTATGAATATGACCGCAGTTTACGATATGGGTGGAGTGGAGGTCGAAGATATATTCGAGCTTTGCATGGAATTGACGCCCACACACAGTTCCATAGTGGGTGTAGGGAATATTGGTGGTATAGGCAGGGAAATTTTGGCCTATTTCGAGGCAAGAGCTTTGCCTCGTAAAACACACCACCATGACGACAGCGCAAATGGGGTATAAAGAATAAGTTCGTAAGTATAATGCTGTTTTAACCAATTTTCGGAGTTTATTATGCTCTGGTTGTCTGTAGGTCTTGGATTGGTATTATCGCTCGGCTTCGCCGAATGGTTTGGACTTGCCGCTGGTGGGCTTGTAGTCCCGGGCTATATCGCTCTTTTCTGGAGCGAACCACTTAAAGTGGTGGGAACGGTAATTATTGCCATAGCCGCGTTCGGTTCGATAAAAGTAATAAGCCAATACACACTTATTTATGGAAGACGCAAACTGGTTCTAACTGTGCTTATTGCATTTGTTTATGCTTGGCTTTTCAGGGTTCTTTTACAAGGCGAATACGGATTGTTTCTTAATTCTTTCGACCCCATCGGTTTTATAATTCCCGGCCTTTTAGCCTACTGGATGGATAAGCAGGGAGTTATCGATACACTCAGCACTATGGTAATTGCCAGTATTGTCGTCCGGCTAATGCTTATTATTTTTAGAGGAGGTGAGCTTCTTGAAGTGGCACTCCCGACGAGTTAATCTAGGCGCTTTAGTTTTCCTTGCACTCATAGGTATAGCAATCATGGCTATTGTCGAGCTTTCCAAGGTACGTGTGAAGAAACCATATTTTGAAGAGAAAGTCGAAGCCTCTAATCTCACTCAAATAGCTTTTTTAACGATCAACAATACCGGCGGTGATTGTGTGGTAATTGACTCGGTGGTCGATAGGAACGGAACCGGCCTTATCGGTGAGCAGTTCACATTAATTACCACCGATAGAGGAAATTTAACATCTAAATTAACCACAACAAATCCCAACTGGGGCGCGGTAGTTGTCGATATGTTACGCGAAGTTGGTGTTGACGCCGGAGATTACGTCGCCGTGGCATACACTGGCTCGATGCCCGCATTAAATATCGCTGTCATCACTGCGGTGCAAACTATCGGTGCGATTCCAGTTATTGTTTCCAGTGTTGGAGCCTCTATGTGGGGCGCGAACAACCCAAATTTCGCATGGCTCGATATGGAAAATACTCTTTTTGATAAAGGGGTATTCAAGTATAAAAGCATAGCCGCATCTTTGGGTGGAAGAGGCGACATTGGCGGTAATGTCTCTCCTGAAGGAAGAAGAATTCTCCGCGAAATAATCGAGCGAAACTCGATTCCCTTCATAAACGCGGCGACGCTGGACGAGTCGATAGATAAACGGGTGCAAATCTATGAAGAGGCCTTGCCTCAAGAAAAAAGATATTCGGCTTATGTAAATGTCGGTGGTGGTTTAGGCTCTATCGGGAGTGGCCAAAACCTCGTTGCGCTGCGCTCTGGGATCAATATGCGTGTCCCGGTGGGCAATTACTCTCGAAAAGGCGCGATGATTAAATTCGGAGAAAAGGGAATACCGATGATAGTCCTTTCGGATATTAACAATATAGCCGCTCGATACGGCCTGCCGATTGCACCAGAACCTTTACCGGATATTCCTCATGGAGATGTTTATTCCGAACTAAAATATAGATTATGGCTTGTGATAGTTGGCTTAGTATTTTATTTGTCATTGGTTTTTGTTATTGTTAGAGTGGATCTGAAAGGTATAATTTTCAGAAGGAAGAGATAAACACTCTGTCCGAGTTTTGTTTGACATTTTAGGGTATCGAATATACTTTTCCTTTAAATAAGGTTAAAGCAACTATGAAAAAAATTATTATTCTTTCTGTTTTATTTGCATCGATAGCTTTCTGTTCGGGAAGTTATGTGCACGTGGGTCAAATTGACTTATTCTCTATCGAGCAGGCCGGAGGAGGTTTTTCTTCGATTAAGCGAGCAAACCTGGCCACTCGCGCCATCGAAATGGTGATGGAAAACCCCAATTCCTCGACTGATTCTATTCTTATTGCAAATAATGGCAGCCTTGTTACTGTCAATTTTAAACGAACTAGATTATTCACTGTTCATCCCGCTGATACGACCGGAACCGGGCTCACTCAGATGGAACTCGCCGAACGCTGGCGCAAAGCAACAATCGAGGGCATCGAAACCGAGAGGAAGAGATCCATCTCGGCTGGTAACCTCGCCAAATTTGCTCTCGGAGTGCTTTTCCCATTTCTCGTCATAGTAATATATATTTTAGTTCAAAAGCTCTATTCATCACTTTGTAAAAGCGCAATCAAGAAAGAAGGAACATTCTTTAAAGGAATTAGCTTCCGTAATGTAGAGGTTATTCCAGCCAAACTACAGGTCAATATTGTACTTAAGCTATTGGTATTTTTCAAATGGGCATTGCTCACTTTAATCTTCTATGTAATGATATTGGTTTTCTTCAATCTGTTTCCAGCTACCAAGATCTATACCGAGGCGATACTTGAAACAAGCCTACATTGGCTGAGGAATATCGGCAATCTAATGGCCGATGTCCTAAAATTTATCGTATTCAGTCTGGTGTTCTATCTAATCGCCCGAGTTCTATGGGGTTTGTCGGACATGACATTCAGACACTATGCCACTTCTCCCACAACAATAAAGATACCTCAGGCAGCTTTAGAACCTCTTCGTCGCTTAACCAAGATAATTATTGTATTTATCTTCCTTTTACTGCTATTAGCAGCAATTCCTGGGCCGGGGAATTATTTCGCGCTTGTTCTTTTTGTGGCACTTTTAATAGTAACTTCCATAGCCGCAATGCCCTTCATTACGAGTGCTATCGCAGGCTTATCGATACTCCTAACCCGACAGATCAAAACCGAGGATAGAGTGGAAGTCGATGGTATAATTGGCCAAGTTAAATCTATCGGTTTACTCTGGACCACAATCGAGATCGATGAAAATAAAACAGCGATACTAATGAACCACAGTCTCCTTGCTGAAAAAACGATACGCTTTCGAAACGATAAGGTCGAACTATCTGATAATAAAACACCCGGGGATTCCGATAAATGAAAACAATCGTAATGTCACTCTGCCTTTTGTCTATTGCGGTAGCATTTGGAGCGCCAAATTGGGTTTTCTTTGAGGATAAGGGTTTTCAGCGCGGAGGTCGCGCTGAAAAGGAAGCAATATCATCGGTGGAAAATCGAGTATCTCAACGAAGTCTTCACCGAAGAGCACTCAGAGGAAATCCTTTAGATTATGAGGACATTCCGGTTTTTCCAAAATATATCGAACGAATAGAAAATTCAGGGGCTAAAATCCGAGTAATATCGAAATTTCTGAATGCGGTTAGTGTCGAGGCCGACGAAACTGCACTTTCCATGATTATTGAATTACCATTTGTGGAGCATACCAAACCGGTGGCAAGCTTTCGTAGGGATAGGCCTTTCGATCTCCATGAGTCTGTCCCATCCTACGGTGATTATGGCACCAGTTGGACACAAAACCGTATGATTGGCGCCGACAGAGCACACTCTTTGGGGCTAACAGGAGATGGAGTTCTTGTGTGCATCACCGATACGGGATTCAAACTCGATCACCTTGCTTTGGACTCTTCTGAGGTGCTTGGGGCATACGATTTTATTGATGATGATAGTATAGTAAGCTTCGAACCGGGCGACCCAAGTCCCTCAGAATCCCATGGAACCATGACATGGTCGGTTATAGGAGGCTACTACCCCGGCGATCTAATCGGCACAGCTTATGGTGTGTCTGTTCTCCTCGCGAGAACAGAACACTATACAATGGAATCGCCTGTCGAGGAGGATTATTGGATTGCAGCTGGAGAATGGGCGGATAGCGCCGGCGCGGATGTTATCTCAGTGAGCCTCGGGTATTCTGACTGGTACACACCCGATTCCATGACTGGCGATATTGCACCAATCAGCATAGTCGCCGATATTCTTGCCGAGCACGGTATTTGCTGCGTGATATGTTCAGGTAACCATGGGAGTGCTGGCGCGACTAGTGTTACTGTTCCGGGCGATGCTGATTCGGTTATTACCGTTGGAGCAGTTGATATGTATGGAAATCGCTTAAGTTTTTCAGGCCAAGGGCCGACAGCCGATGGTCGAATCAAACCCGAGTTATCGGCTCTGGGAATCGGAGTTAAAGCCGCAAGTAGCAGTGGCATATCGGATTTCAGAACAAGCTCCGGCACCAGTGCCTCCACACCTTTAGTAGCCGGACTCACTGCTCTCATGTTGGAAGCGCGCCCGGAACTCGCGCCGATGGATATTAGGACAGCCCTTATATCCACTGCATCGAACAATGAAACACCGAATAACGAGATAGGTTGGGGCATTCCTGATATCATGGCCGCTTTAAGCTATCCTGTTGGCGGTGAAGCCGCAATACCGATTTATACAGGATGGAATCTCGTTAGTATTCCATTAGCGGACACCATCACCTGTGATGCTGCTTTCCCTGGACACATCGGTGATATATGGCTTTGGGAACCCGATTCCGCCGCTTATATCGAGGCTACAGTTATCGAACCGGGTAAGGGGTATTTTGTGCTTTATGATTGCGACACGCTTCTTATTATAAACGGCGATACCCCCCTTAACTCTATCGATCTCGAACTCTCGTCTGGCTGGCACGCAATTGGCGCTGTGGCTAGCACTAACTCGTTGGGGACTATCGCAAGTCGTTCAACAGCGAGTATTCACAATGATTTCTATCTATTTAGCAAAGACACAGATCAATATAAACAAACAAAGCAATTTCCACCGGGGCATGGCGGATTCCTTCTTGTAACCGTTGGAGGTTCAGTCAGGTTGGCAGAATGAAATTTAGAAGACCATTTATTATAATAGCTGGCGCACTTGCATTATCTTGTAGCGGTGAACCTAAATTATCTGTAGAAGAACCGATTTATACAGCTGGCCAACTTGCGCCTCGAGAGCGGAAGACCGTCTGGTTTAAACTATCTAACGAAGGCGACAAAGAGCTTGTCATAGAAAATATTCGTTCGCTTTGCGACTGCATTGTTGTCGAGCAGGCACCCGAGACAATACAGCCACAGTCAAGCGACAGCCTGAAGGTGGTTTACACTGCGCCGGATAGCGCAGGCCCGGATGAAAGTTACCTTATGCTCAGGACCAACTCAGACCCGAAAAACATGAAACTTGGCATCAAATCGACTGTTCTCGAAGTCAAGCTTACTCGCGAGGATAGCTCGATAGTCATATTCCCGTTTCAGGTTAGTGGTCTTGCCGATGGGCAGAAGTTTTCGCTTGATATATTTCAATACCTTATCGAACATGTTCCGCCGGGTTACACCGCCAAAAACCCTAATGAAATGACCAATAAATTCCGTGACGATCCAGCTTTCGAAAAGGAACCGCTCAACGACGTCGCACGCAAATGGTCGAATCTATTGGGCATACGCTTTGTTGTTCTCGGTGATGCAAGGCCTTCAGTAACCGGCGAGGGCCTAGACCTCAGCATTATGCTTGTCGATGGCACATTCCGTCTGCCTATTGGTAAACGAATTACCGGTATCGAGATGGAAAACGCCTTCAAAGCAACCTCGGATACTATCGCTTACATACTGTCAAATCTTGGTGAATTGGAAAAACAGGCGTTTATTGCAGACCTTCAGAGGAAATGGGCGGAGCAGCGTGCCGCAATGATTGGCAAACCAGCTCCACCGCTGGCCGCTGAAAATATTATTTCAGGAAAAACCATAGGAATAGATAATTTTAAAGGAAGCCCGCTTATCATTCAGTTTTTCTCCTCAGATTGCGATCACTGCGAAGAGGAGATGGAATGGCTTAAAGGGCTTATCCAGGAGCATTCAGATATCGCGGCACTTGGCGTCTCGGTGGATGTCGGCGAAATCGACTCCGTGAAGAATTTTATCAAGGGCAAAGAACTTAATTATCCAGTTATACTTCCGACCGAGGAAAACGAGAAACAACTCGACCCCTATTATGGTGGTGCTACGCCGCAAACGGTCATTATTTCGCCCGAGGGCATTGTTGTCGAGTATTTCATGGGCGCAAATTCCAGAACTTATGCCAAATTTGAGAAACTGCTTATAGGCATGCTTGCCGATAAGCAGTAAAATGATCTATATTAAACACGGGTTTAAGCCAGCTTTTAGAATATATCATTTGAGCATCATAGAATGGAAAATCCCCGGTCTAATGGGATGATAAAATGTGCTAAAGTATTATCATTGGAGTTGAATGGGTATTAGGAAAGCTGTTTTTTCTATTCTTGCATTAACGACTTTGCTTTTCGGGGCGGACAAATGCATTCTTTCGGGTTTCGTGCGTTCGGCGGCTTCGGGTGAGGCTATTGCAGGGGCGAATGTATATATTGAAGGGGAACCTTTTGGCGCGGCAGCAAATATATATGGTTATTATACTATAACCTCGGTGCCATCGGGTGGGCCACACAACCTTATAATTTCGGCGATTGGTTATGCACCTCAAAAAATCCAAATAATTTGTGAAGGCAAACCTTTACGTAATGATTTTGAGCTAATGTTGCAAGCTATTAAGGGTAAGGAGATTGTTGTCCAAGCACAGAGGGTTGGTGGGATGAAAGATCCTTATATTGGACATATGCTGATCAAAAGCGATCTTATTCGTCATGCACCGGTTCTTGCCGAACCTGATCTTTTCCGCACACTTCAGATGTTACCCGGTATAACTTCCATCTCGGATTTCTCAAGTGGGCTTTATATATGGGGTGGGACGCCGAGTGACAATCTAATACTTCTTGATAACATAGAGGTTTATAATCCGACTCACCTTATGGGCTTTTTCAGCACATTTATTGTCGATGCTGTGCGCGAGGCCAACCTCGTCAAAGGTGGTTATCCTGCTAAATGGGGCGGGAGATTAGGTTCTGTTTTAGAGGTAACCAACAAGGATGGTAACCGAAAAGAATTCCACGGAAACGCGGAATTATCGCTTTTATCCGGCAAGGTATTCCTTGAAGGTCCTATAAAAAACGGAAGTTATGTTATCGCTGGGCGAAGGACTTGGATCGATGCTGCTACAGCCCTTCTCGAGCGCAACGACATTATGGATGAAAACTTGCCATATTATTTCTACGACCTTCAGGGAAGGTTCAATCGTGATCTCGGCAATAGAGATAAACTCTCTTTTAGCTTTTATTGTGGCGATGATGTTTTTGCTATCGAGGATGATGAGGATGAAGCTCAATCTAGCGATTCCATGATCTATAGCGAAAATGAAAATGACGATTTCGAGTATCGTTGGGGCAATTTGACATTGAGCACACAGTGGACACACATATTCAGTGAAAAGCTATTCAGCCACATGGTTTTAGCAGGAAGCAAGTTTAGAACTAAACTCGATTCCGATGCCGATGATATGGAATTGAACGACCGAATTGGGGACCTAACACTTAAAGGCGATATGTCCTATGCTTATAATGAAGAGCATTTTTTAAACTTCGGTGGTATGGTTAAATGGCGCGAGGTGAAAAACTATTTTAATGTGCGCGAATTCGACGACGAGGGCATAGCTACCAGCACATTCGAGATGAACGATTACACTGGAGCTTCATTGCTCGCAGGCTATATTCAAGATGAATATAGCCCGAATATACAATGGAAAGTTCAAGGTGGTTTTCGTTTAGAATATGCTACAAACGGTGGTTATTTTACAATTGGGCCAAGGCTTTCGGGGCAAAGGCTTTTAGATGATAAAACTACGCTAAGAGCAGCTTACGGCCATTATTACCAATATATTCACCTTATTAATCCGCTGGAGGAAATCGGCATAGCTACATTCGATAGTTGGGTGCCCTGCAATGATGATCTTAAACCAGCGGTTTCAGATCATTTCGTTTTGGGGATGGAAACAGATTATCTTCCGGTTCATATATCGATGAATGCATATTTCAAGCACATGAACAGACTCATAGAATCGCGCGACGAGGTTATTTTTAACAGCGATGGTGACATCGATGCTCGTTTCCATATCGGCACAGGATGGGCTTCGGGATTTGATATTTCTATAGAGGGCAAAATAGGGCAATTCGCTGGTTGGGCGGGTTATGCCCTTGGATTTACCATGCGTAAGATGCCTGGAAAAAATGGCGGTGAGTTCTATCCGCCAAAATACGACCGACGCCACAGTTTCAAGTTGTATACTGCTTATAAACCATCGGATCGTGTCACACTGGCTGCGTCCTTTAATTATGGAACTGGACAGCCTTCTACTGAACCTATCGATTTTGAAGAGGAGGTGTTGGGCGGTTACAAATATTATTGGCCGATTTGGGATGATAATGCTTACCATAATGGAAGATTACCGGATTATCATAGACTGGATTTGAGTTTAAACTGGGTAGCCTATACCGGCAACTGGAAGCTTATCCCGTATTTCCAGATATTAAATATCTACAATAGGAGCAATGTTCTTTTTCGGGAGTGGGATGAGCCTATGTATGACAAGATTGAAGCAGACGATAGCTGTATGCTACCTTTCTTGCCAACCTTTGGTATCAGGGCAGAATTTTAACCTGCCTTCACATATTGACCTTGGCAAGACGATCTTTTCGCGTTATACACCAGCGCTGTCGTTGCTATTTTTTTTAGAGGAGATCATTCTTTTAATATTTTAGGTTGTTATAAATTGCAATTTTTTATTAAATACTTATAGATTGGCGTTGACTTTTTTGTTAAAGGCCTTTAATTTATATTTGATTAGAGTTCTTCGATTGGGATAGTATCTATCTTGATTTTTGGAGAATTGTTTAGTTATGCTATTAAAACCATTTAAGGAGGAGATATGAGACGGAATTTGTTTATTGGATTGTCTCTATTGTTGTGTATTATTGGGGTGTCGGTTGCCAATTCTCGGTCGCCGCTTTCGGCTGGGAATATGAATTTTGTTTGTCAAGGAAGAACATATGCTGGTCAAAACACTTTTGAGACCGGCGCTTATGCTTCCGAAGACTTTAATTTCTTCATCAGTTGTCATTTCGATACTGGTGGTGTCGATGTTGGTTTTGTTATCGACTCTTCCGGTTCGATGTCTGGAACACTCACTGCGGTCAAAGCGACCATAGGCTCATTTGCTACGGGTTTAGACACTGCGGGTTATGATGCGCGTTATGGTGGATGTCCTTATGCTGACAGCACTCGTGGCATGTGGGATTTCAATGCGAGCACTCCACATCCTGATTATGAGATGACGAATAACATATCCACTTTTCAGACTAGACTTGCGACCTGTGGTGCTTCTGGCGGTGGCGATACACCGGAAGAATACCTCGATGCTCTTGCTGCAGTGATGCGTCACTACGACTGGCGGCTTCTTTCGATGAAGATTATCATAGGTTTCACCGATGCTGTTTTCTGCGAGCTTGGCAATTCTTGTTTTGACTGCCGCTCCAATGAGAACAAGGACGACATTCTCGATGAGCTTATCGATGGTGGTTTCATTTTATTTAACATCACAAAGATACCGCCATACTGGAGTTCTTGTGTTCCAGCCTCTCCGTATCACTCTGATTGGTATCAACTATCGGCTGACACAACAGGTGGACAATGGTATAATCTTACTACTACACCGTGGACTACTATTTTCTCTGATGTTATCACCTTCATTCGCGACTATCAGAGTATCGGTGTTGCGGTTATCAACTCGGGAACAGACACTATTTATGATGTTACAGGCGAGCTTATTGCGAGCGACTGCTTCGAGGTTATCACCGCTCCGGCGGTCAACCCTGCTATCGCTCCTGGTGACACTGTGATTTTCAATTGGAGACTCGAGCCATTCGATCCTGTTACCTGTCCGATGGACAGTTCTGAAGAGTTCTGCTTCCTTACTGTTTTTCATGCTACCGATGGCGTCGCTCCAATATCTGACTTTGTTACCGGAGGATGTGTTTTCTTCGGAGCGGATTGCGGGTGCGATGGAACCAATGCAGAGAAGGAATTCCCTCCCAACCTAGCAATTACTTCCTGTCCTGACCAGCTCGTCCGCTATTCGATGTCCACGAAGTGCTATCTTGACACTACTTCGTTTATATTTAAAGTTAACTCCGGTTCTGGATGGATAATGATTCCCTGGAACGGCGATGGCATGACCATGCTTTCAGATACTGGTTTTGTGTGGGCACCAGCCGAGTCACTTTTGTTCTTCGAGCACGGCGACACCACCCTACACGAGCTTTATCAACTAAACGATGTTTCTGGCCTTGGGCTCCATAGCAGACCTTCCGGCAATTTCGTTGTCGATCTGTTGCCTCCGGTCTATGACACTCCTTATCCTGTCGATGGTGCTCTCATCGGCGGACCTCCAGCCTATGTTAGGATCAATGTCACCGATGATCTTTCCGGTGTGGATCCGGGCGAAGGCTGGTGGTTATCTGTCAATGATACAGAGGTTCCCACAACTGACTCACACCTCACCTTCGATGGCATGATGATCAGCCTCGAGGTTGCGGGTTCGATTACATCGATGTTCCCTCCGGGTGATACCATCGAGATTTGCGTTGGTGCTCAGGATTCACCGGATCTTTGCGATCCGAATGTTAGCTCAATCTGTTGGAGCTTCATTATCGATTATCTAGACTTCGATTTACCAGAAATGATCGTTGAACCGAACGATACATTCTTGGTGCCAATAATCGCTTACAATCCCAATAGATTTGTTCTCCACGATTTCTCGGTTTCCTTTGAGTATAATCCCGATATACTTATTTTCACCGGCACAGATAGAACTGGCAGCGCCTTACCGACCTCCTGGATTACCAGCGTGGACACCGCCGCCGGTGTGGCAACAGTTTGGGGTAGCGGCACTGGAGCGCTAGCCGATGTTGACACACTTATATTCCTTTCTGCCATTGTTAAACCTGAGGCTCCAAGCGCTTCATTCACACCGCTTATTTACACAGAAGATGGCATTGTCCTCGACAGCGGATATATCGGTTACAGGATTATTGATAACGGTTGGGTGCTCGTTGGTTGGTCACCAGAAACTTGGGTTCATGATCTAACCTTCGATTCTGATACAAGGCCATTGAATACTATTCTCACTTTTGGTATGCAAAACGCAGCTAGTGCAAGCTATGATCTTGGTATCGATATTCCTTTCTACCCACCACCTGCCAATAGAACAAATTCTTATTTCCCGATTTCGGACTCTGTTTATCCTCTGGTTACCAAACTCGAGCGAGACCTCAGAGCTCCTGCGCCACTTCCTGTAGAATGGAAGATAGCAACTGTTGGTGAAGCTGGCATCCTCACTTGGTCAACCGCCGGCCTCCCAGAAGGAGAACTCACGCTTAATGGCATGATCGAGATGCACCTTCACGATACCTATCATTATGCAGCCAACGAGACTATCACTATTGTCTATGACCGTCCCGAACCGATTATCAACGAGATCAGCATTGATGTTGGATGGAATCTTGTAGGCTTCCCGTGCATCCCCACTGTCGATGTTGTCCCGAATATTATCCCGGGCGGTTTGTATCATCTTTACGGATATAACCCCTTTGACCTTGCCTATTTCTCAACCAATAGAGCCGAAGCCGGTCATGGTTATTGGGTTTATTCCATGGAAGAGGGCACATATAACATGGGCGGAATTCCGGTTGCCAGCTATGAAGTTCCTTTGAACACCGGTTGGAACCTGGTTGGTTGCGCAAATGTCTCCAGTGCCACATACACAAGCACGCCAGCCATTTCCGGATTGCCCCAATTCTATAATACGACAACTGGTATGTATGAGACCTCCTCGTTTATCGAAGCAGGCATGGGCTACTGGATTCTTGTTACCTCACCGGGAACCTTCCAAGTTCCGGGTGCCAGGTCCTTCAAAGCAAACAATCCCGATTGGAGTGCTAATTTCGAGTTTGATGAGAAAATATATACTATCGGCCAGGGCTCATCCGAGAATAGCCTCGGTATTCCACCGATAACACCCGATGGTGAAACCGTTATCCCTGGCGCATTGATGATGGATGGTTTCAAGATGTGGAGTCTTATCTCACCCGATGCTGAGACTTGGACCTTCCACTCAGATGAATCGGGTTGGCTTCTCTGGAATGGCACAGATAATCCGCGTATTGCTGTTACAATACACGGCAAAAAAACCGTCCTCGAAAATGGTATGCAGTTATTCTTGAGTAAGGGTGATTTCGCAGTGTTCAACAAAGCAGGATCACTTCCAGAGGTTTACGGTGTTATGGTCAAACCGAACCCCGCCAATGCGGCGTTTATGGTCACTGTGGATGTTCCTCAGCAGAGTGATGTAACTGTCGGTCTTTACGACATGCTCGGAAAACGCATCGACCGCATCGCTGACGAGAAACTCACCGCAGGAACACATAGCTTCAATTGGCATAGCAAATCCGAACCCAGTGGCGTGTATTTTGTTCGCGTCAACTGGGATGGTGGCGAAGTTGTTCAGAAAGTCGTTTTACTCAAATAAAACGAATTGCAGAATAAAAAAAGCCCCGGCCAAATGGTTGGGGCTTTTTTTATAATACGGGAAACGAATTAAAGTCGATATTTACTTCTGGGTTTAGTTTTTTTCGGTTGTAATGCCTTCTTAATAAAAAAATATGCCACACATCCAATCACTCCAACAACCGCCCCTATACTCAAGCCCCACACAACCGAATCGGTGGCCATTCCAATGGAAAAGCCAAGGCCTATCCCTATTGCAAGTATCACTAAATAAACTGGATCGTGTCCCCATGCCTTTTTCTTCTTTTTTCCCATAATCTCGCTTTGTTTATAATTATTTATCTATTGGGTTTTTTCTTATTTGGGCTCTTTATCACTACCCATAACCTTTTCTATTTCCTTAAGCCTTTTATTAATTCGCTCTTCGAGGCCCTGATCCGATGGAATATAATATGTCGGTGGCACCATGCCCTCGGGGAAATGTTCGTTTTTTGCAAGATGATTTTCGTAATCATGAGCATATTTATACCCTTTTCCGTAGCCAATTTCTTTCATCAGGTTGGTCGTTGCGTTGCGAATAACAAGCGGCACAGGGCCTGTCATGCCAGCGCGTATATCCTTTGTGGCGCGCTTTTGAGCTATATATACAGAATTCGATTTAGGCGCGATTGCAAGATAAATAGCTAATTGAAAAAAGGCGATATCCCCCTCGGGCGAACCCAAAAAATTGTAAAACTCTTTTGCCGCGACAGCATGGCGCACAGCGTTGGGGTCAGCAAGACCGACATCCTCCACAGCCATACGCATCATTCTTCGTGCTATATATAGTCTATCCTCACCAGCTTCTAACATACGTGCGAGCCAATAAACGGCTGCATCCGCGTCTGAATCCCGAATAGACTTATGGAGTGCGGAAATGAGATTGTAATGCTCCTCCCCGTTTTTATCATAAAGAAGCCTCCCGCGCTGAAGCACTTGTGCAACATGCTCTTCTGTAATATTCCGGTCTGGAGCAGTATTCGCAGCAACCTCGAGAGTCGAGAGAGCAAAGCGAGCATCACCGGCGGAAAGTTGCGCTATCTTTTCAAGAACATCGCTATCGGCAGAAATATCGTTAGCGCCTAAACCTCGCTCTTCATCCTCGATTGCCTTTTTTAAAAGGCTAACAATGCTTTCCGGCCTCAGCGGTTCAAGCATAAACACCGTGAGTCGTGATAAAAGTGGAGAGATTATTTCAAAGCTAGGGTTTTCCGTAGTCGCGCCGATAAAAATTATTGTCCCTCGCTCGACATAAGGTAAAAAAGCATCCTGTTGAGCTTTATTAAAGCGATGCACTTCATCGACAAACAGAATACTTCTCTTGCCTGTATTTGCGAGCCTCCTCTCGGCTACTTTAATAACCTCTTTAATCTCCTTTATGCCTGAAAGCACGGCTGAATAGCTCAAAAAACGCATTCCAGTCTCATTCGCGATCACACGGGCGAGTGTAGTTTTACCACAGCCGGGAGGACCCCAAAAAACCATACTGGATATCTTCTTATTTTCGATAGCATATCTAAGAGGAGTTCCCAAGCCAATAAGTTTCTCCTGACCTAAGACCTCATTGAGACTTCGCGGACGCATACGGTCGGCAAGCGTGAACGAATCGTTGAATTCGACAATATCTTTCCCAAATAAATCCATGCATATATAGTAATGTATTGGAGGCAAAAATCAATAATAAAAGGTGTTTGATTTTATCTTCGACGCTTCGGGTTTGAAGGCTTCAAGAGAACTCCCGGCGCCTATTATTATTAATATAGGCTCCGAGCGGCTATCCACGGACAAAACATAAAAAGCACGAGCACAAACTCTTTTTTATGTAGCGGCTTTATATCGGCCCATCGAAGTTTATGAATTCGTGCGAGCCAGGCTTTTAAGGCTACGACTCACGAAAAAGTAGGTGATAATAGCTGAGCTGAAATCAGCTATAGGAAATGACCAAAAAACCCCATCGATGCCAAGAAACTTTGGAAGAATCAATATAAGAGGAATAAGCACTATCGCCTGTCGAGAAAGGGTTAAAACAAAGGCCTTGAAGGCTTTTCCTATAGCTTGAAAATATGCTCCACCCATCATCTGAAGGCCAATCATAGGGAAAAGAAGAACCACTTTCCTAAACGCTGGAACTCCACTCTCGATAAGATTTGGGTCATTTGAAAAGAGATTTATTATCTGATTTGGAAAAAGCATCACGATAGTGAAAGTGAATAGGCTTATTACAACAGCCCTAATATAAGCTTTTTTCACAACCTCGGTCACTTTATCGAAACGCTTAGCACCAAAATTAAAACCTACAATCGGTTGCAAACCCTGCGAAACTCCCATTATGGGCGTAGAAAAGAGAAATATAACACGATTAATAATCCCATAAATAGCAATTCCAATTTGGAAATCGAGACCAGCAAAGACATTGTTCATTATAATGATCAATGCACTAGAAGAGAGGTTACGGCCAAGCGAGGCCATACCTATCGATACTATTTCGCGAATGATTTTAAAATCTGGCTTTAATTTTATCCTCTTAAACTGAATAATGCTCTTCTCAGAATTGAAAAATGCCAGCGCATAGATGGCAACAGCAAATTGAGATATTACCGTGGCGATAGCTGCACCCTTCACTCCCATATCTAACACAAAAATGAAAATTGGATCGAGAATAACATTGAGAATAGCGGCGATGATCATCAATGTCATAGATATCTTCGCTCGCCCTTCAGAACGAATGATATTATTCGACGAAATCGCGAAGCACCTAAAAACAGTCCCAAGAAGTATAATACTTAAATAATCTATAGCGTAGGGCATGACATCGGGCGTTGCTCCGAGGAATTTAGCGAATGTATTTATAAAAATAAGGCCTGGAATAGCGACCATAAACGATAATATTGTGGTAGAAAAAACGACATTCCCAAAAGTTTTATTTACCTTAGCAAGATCACCAGTGCCGATAGCTCTTGAAATAATCGATGCTCCCCCCATGCCGAAAAGCTGAGCTATTGCTAAAACTAGTATTTGCACAGGAAAACATATAGCCACTCCAGCAATGCCTAGCATTCCAACTCCACGACCAACAAAGATCGTATCTACCACATTAAAGCTCGACATAACGAACATGCCAATAGTGGAAGGAATAGAGAGTTTTATTAGAAGTTTTCCGACATCATTCTCGGCCAATATATGCTTATCTGTTGATCTCATAAGGCTTATTAATGTAAGATAATTTGTTATGAATTCAATAATAATAATTATATATCAGGGAAACATCGGTTCCGGCAACATGGCAGAATTCTATGCTTTCACTGTCTTCTTTTGCCGGATCGAATATCTATATCGCTTTCCATAATGTATCTGTGGATGAGTTTATACTTAAAGTCGATGACATTAAAATTGGGAATCAACCGACACACGATATTGGAATTTCGGGGGTTGAAGGTGTAGAGATTTTTGACATCTCTGGAAGACTTGCGTTACGATTGCTCGAAGACGAAAACACAGTGGAGAGTCCCTATACCTTCCCTCCCTCTGACTACCAAAACCATAGCACATGTAGCTACTCCCCCGCAACCCACGAATTTACATGGATACCCTCGACATCTATCACATCCGGTGTTTATCTTGTTCGCGCACAAACCACCAATGGACAAACCGTATCAAAGTGCATTATATATTTGAAATAACTTCTTATCGGGAAAAATATCGAGGGCGGTCAGATACCGCCCTTTTTTTATTAAAGACTTTTTTATTTGCACTCCGGGGGGCGTCGGAATTTCTAGTTTAGCGGAAAACCAGTTTTCCGCTAAACTAGAAATCGGCATCCGGCCGGAGCAAAATTCTTATTTTTTTCGAAATAGTATCGACCGGCCGGACGCCCACGTTGCGCTTTTTGGCGCAACGCCCGACGCCCCCCTGCGATGGTTGTCGATACATCTTCTTAACGCATGATTATTTTATATGATTGAATGCCATAGCCGCAGCACCAATAACACCGCAGTTTTGGCCTTTTTCTGAGATGTCTATAGTACAGGAATTATACAACGATTTCAGTGCCCTACAATGCGCTTCATTGCGAATAGTTTTTAGGAGAATATCTTTGCCCCAACCGGTTACACCTCCGGCGAATATTATACACTCCGGGTTGAGGATATTTATCATATTAGCTGTAGCAACACCAAGTGCGCGTGAAACCTCGCGTGTCACCTTAAGAGCAGTTTTATCTCCTTCTCGTGCTGTATCCCCGATCATTTCAGGGTCTAGGGAACCATAATCCCCACCCATTAAATCCCATAAGAGAGAGCCTTTATCCTTCTTAAGATATTCCCAGGCCAATGTTACAATTCCTTTTGCCCCTGCATATGCCTCGATACAACCCCGATTACCGCAGGTGCATTGTCGTCCGTTCATTTCAATGACATGGTGCCCAATCTCCCCAGCACCACCCCATTTACCACGGAATATTTGCCCATCGATTATTATTCCACCACCCACTCCTGTCCCAAGAGTAAAAATAACAAGTGGATCGGCACCTTTATGCTTACCCCATAGATATTCGCCATATGCTGCTGCATTGGCATCATTATCGATGATTATCTTAGGGCCAAATACATCTTCAAAAATGCTCTTAACTCCAAGCCCGCGCCAGCTTTTAAGATTAGGAGAGGCTTCAATAATACCCTCTTCGATAGTAACTGCACCCGGGAAACCCACGCCCACACCGGCTATATCTTCGAGATTAGTCTCACAGTCTTCGAGAAACTCACAAATATCATCGATAATTATCGACAAGGCCACATCCGGAGGACTCTGCGGAGTCGGGAATATATCCATGTCAAGAATCTCGCCCGATCCATCCACGGTAGCTACCTTTACAAATGTCCCGCCGATATCTACTCCGAGTGTAATTTTATTCTCCACTGTGAAACTCCCATTTTAATATAGCGATTGTGGAATATGGTATAAGCCTTTCAGTTGAAAGATCGAGCATTGCCCCATTCGCCCAAGGTGTTATATCCTTTTGGTTCTCGCTAGAATGAATCTGGCTTTCGATCTCGATAATAACCGACTTATTTTCAAAGAACTTCGCTAACTCGTCAAGATTCTCCATGTCGAATACCGCCATCAGGGCCGAGCTTAACCTAAACCATAGGAAATCGGCTCTGGCTATAGCAAGAGAATCCGCATTAAATTCGCGCTCGTTGCTATGTCCGTTTATCCGGATAGTCAATTCGCCATCCTGCTTACATAAATATTGTATTCTCGATATTACCTCAGGAAAGCTGCTTTCCCAATGACAACATGGCTTAACACTATTGAAAACAAAAGGGATTATCGGCAAAATAGCCATTTCCGAATAATTTTTCCCTAAATCGATCTTGACTGATTTCCATTCTGAACGCTCGACCTCGCCACCATTTCCCCAGCAAAGCATCGAGAAATCGCATCGAGGTGGAATAACCAATATCTTGCCCTCAGATAACTTGATCATCGACATTTTATTTGGCTGCCGCATTCCCCAATCAACTGGAATGCGGCTCCGGTGTAAATCTCTGTCTATCCTATAGGCCAGCACCTCGGAGGAAGTATCTACACTCACATCGAGCCTTATAGGCTCTACATCATTTGATGGCGACTCACACCACAGATATCTGCCATTGAGTGGCTCAGGCGCAAAAAACGAAGGTCTTAAATCAATTCGCATCTCTCCCGGCTCAGAATTCCCTCCATCAACTGCGATTATTTGTCTTGCATCCTTTTTCTTCATATCCTTTTTGAATCTTGAAACAACAATATCTATACGCTCCGCTCTCTCCACCGCTGAAGCATTCAATTCCCCTGAAGAAAAGACCAACAATAAATCTGGGTTTCGAGCAAGGATACTATCTAGAAACCCTCCCTGAGATTTGGATATAATCCTAAATCCTCTGCGCCAATAGGGCATCGTCTCGGTAGCCACTAATACGCGAGATGTCCAATTTGGAACGGAAGGAATCAATTCTACTCTTAAATCATAAATCGAAGCGACATCGCCGTATGTTTCCGTAAACTCGTATCCCGATTCAGGGATTTCTAGACTCAATACCAACTGGGGTTCGGCCAAAAGCAAGGCCTCCCTCACCGCTTTCGCCCTATTAGAAGCCAATTCTTCACCGGCAAATGGAGACACTATACCATCGAATTCATGGGAATAGAACCCTCTAACAACACAATCTATATCGGGATTTTGCACCATTCGAGTAGCCAACTCCGCTAAAAGCGGTTTATATGCTTCATCGAGCTTAGCCTTCCCAGGGTCAAAAAATATAACATTTGGAAGATACCCCCCTACCCACGCAATATCCCAACCCGAAAAATCGATTTCCTTCACACGTGGTTCAATATAGGGTGATATCGGGGGCTTCTCAAGCGAATCGATTGGTAATTCCTGCGTAAAACAAACAACACAAACTATACATATCAACAAAATCAGACTATAAACCCTCATAAAACTCCGGCCTCCTATCCAAAATAACATCGTTGAACGGAGTTACCATCTTATCGAGCGCTTTCGAGGGATCTATCTCTATCACAAGCACACCCTCTTCATCCATACCCAACTCACCTAATACAGACCCATCCGGACCATACATAATACTTTTCCCAGTAAAATCTACTTTCCCGCCTCCGTTAACATCCGAACCTGTCCTGTTAGAAAGAGCAATAAAAATTCTGTTAGATACAGCATGAGCATATGAAGCCTTCTGGCAATGAGGCAAAACAAGGTTCGCACTATGGCAAACAAGCTGCGCGCCTTTTAATGCAAGGCTGCGATAAACTTCAGGGAAAAACCAGTCGAAACAGATAATGAAAGCTATCTTTGTATCTCTGTATTCGACTAGAGGAAAGGGCAAATTCCCCGGTTCAAAAATCAGCTTCTCATTATTGAAAAGATGAACTTTCCTATATAAAACCTTTTTCCCCCTAGGATAAATAAATGCCGACGAATTAAATATCTTCTCACCTGACAACTCAGGGAAACATCCGATAATTGCACAATCCTTTTCATATGCTATATCCGCTAAAAAAGTTAGTGTTTTGCTTTTTTGGAATTTTTCAGCAAAAGGCCTAATTTCATCCTTATCCTTAAAAAAATAACCTGTTGCAAACAACTCTGGTAAAACAAATAAATCTGCGTCATTGGCGCGAATAAGCCTTTCCGCAAGCCTTAAATTTCGTTCTACTTCGCGTAGTTTCGGCGCAAATTGAACTATACCGATTCTCATAATTCACCATAAACCTTAATGTCCAATAGAATATAGATCCCTCGGGAAACAACTATTAATAAACCAGTTTTCTATAGATATAATAATATCCTATTTTAAATCGTCAAATTAAAATAAATAAAAACATATGAATATCAAGAGCTTTAGCCGCAATTTAAACCACACTGAATAAAAAAGGCGCCTAAAAAGACGCCATTTTTATGGGGAAAAGAAAATAAAAATCAGCTTACGAATGCCCTGAGATTCTTCGATCTGGTGGCATGCCTAAGACGCTTAATCGCTTTTTCTTTGATCTGCCTAACACGCTCACGTGTGAGACTAAATCTATTGCCTATCTCTTCGAGTGTGAGAGCCCTTTCTCGGTTAAGGCCAAAATAAAGAGATATAACCTCGGCCTCTCGTTCCGTAAGTGTAGAAAGAACCTTCTCGATTTCACTGGAAAGAGCTGTCTTAAGAAGTTCCCTATCTGGCGATGGTGAGTGATTGTCCTTCAGAATGTCCTTTAGGGAATTCGTATCGCCCTCTGTGAAAGGCGCATCGAGAGAAAGATGGCTATTAGAAATCTGTAAGGTATCGGAAACCTCTTCCGCAGCCATATTGAGCTTATCAGCTATCTCTTTAGTGCTGGGAGAACGACCATACTTCTGCTCCAACTTAGAGTGTGCTTTGCCGATTTTATGTAAAGCACCTACTCTATTGAGCGGAAGCCTCACTATCCTCGATTGCTCGGCTAGCGCCTGAAGTATAGACTGGCGAATCCACCAAACAGCATACGAAATAAACTTAAAACCCCTCTTTTCATCAAATCTCTTGGCAGCTTTAATCAAACCAATATTCCCCTCATTGATGAGGTCGGCGAGAGATAATCCTTGATTTTGATACTGTTTGGCGACGCTAACTACAAACCTGAGATTTGCCTTAATAAGCTTTGGCATGGCTTCTTTGTCGCCATTACGGATTCCGACTGCGAGCTTAAATTCGTCTTCTGCGGTAATGAGTGGAGTTTTGCCTATCTCCTTGAGGTAAATGTCCAATGAACGATCAACATCTCGTCCGCTGATCTTTCGCTTTTTGTTCATACTCCTCCTTTGAAAGAGAAAAAAAGAGCTACACTGTTTGGATCATTGATCCTAAGATGGTCCCCCAAGACCGCTATGGAATATAGGAATTTTCCATCTAAAGTCAAGCCACCACAAACACCCAATAAAAAGCTATCTGCCAATCGTTAGAGTTCCATTGCATACTGTTTCGCCACTTTTCTGAATTAGATAAAGATACAATCCCTCTTTTGCGATTTGCCCCCCACCCTCACGACAATTCCATACACGATTTGCAACATCGCCTAAATCTATGACCGGCCCTATCGTGGCCTGATAAACAAGAATGTTTCTCTTATTAAAGATCAATAATTCAGCCGAACCGGAATACATCTCAGGATAGTCGAAAACAGCAACATCATTAATACCATCCCCGTTAGGTGTAATGGGATTTGGATAGTTATTACATGAGATCTTTGGCTCCATCAGGAACCACCAAGTAAACTGATTGGCGTTAGGCGAGCAATAATCCGGGGTATCCTGTGCATAAACCGTGATCATTACGGTATCTCCCGTAACAAACTCGATTCCTGCAATAGATGGATCGAAAGTGAGTCTTCCGCTAGAATAGGTCAATGCCGGTGAAGACAAATCATACGTTGACCGGTAAATATCCATCCTTAATTCATTGGGATCAACACCTGCGATATTATCTGCAACATCGATCCAAGCCTGAGTCTGGACATTCCGAATAAGATCGGTTTGAAGCGGGAAATTATTTGCAAACGTCGGAGGAGTCAGGTCCATATAATAATTCCATTCGATAGGCGCATCGGTCAAAGGATTGCCCAGCATATCGTCTGCTGTTATAAGTCTAACATTGACCAAACCATCAGCCCAAACCGAGGGTGGTGTCCATGTCAAAACCGGGAAACTCCAATCAAGCTCCGTAGAAGATGTTGTATAAAGCACACCGTCAACCTCCAGCCCAATAGTCGCTTCATCGATACCGTTGCTATCATCGAGCGTAATAATTATTTGTTGAAGACTACACGCGCTAACAGTTCCATCGCCCGGCTCGATTATCTCGCCGACAGGCCCGCCGCGGCTTATTATTAGCATCCAACAATAGGTGGTATCGTTGGCATCGCAATAAGGCGCGGCAGTGTCTGGAAGATCGGCGATTTCGAGACAAAGCTCTATGCTATCGCCGCCAGTCCATAAAATCCCTAGGCTATCGGGGTCGAACGCCAATGTGTCACCGAGCCAATAAAGCCCAGTGCTCGTAGGATCGATGACGCCATAGCCCTCGACATCGAGCGAAACCGCATCGTAATCGATGCCCGCAGGCAAATCATCGAGAACCACACGAACAATAGGGCTTCTATCGTCAACTGGAACGGCCGAAATCGGAGTCACCGATACAAGCTCGGGAGGTTCATAATCGACCGTGAAAATCCATCCAAGAGGCGCTTCAAGCTCGTTGCCGAGAATATCCGAGGCCGAAAGAAGCGAACAAACTACTGTCGAACCATGCGCGAAAAATCCCGCGCCACCATCGAAGGTAAGTGTGGGTTCGTCCCAGTCGATCTCGAGCTCACCGATGCCATATCTAACTCCATTTACCGAGAACACAACAGTCGAGTCATCCACGCCGTTGGAATCCTCGATACTAACCACTATTTCCTGAGGGTCGCAGCTTGTAATCACTCCATCGGTTGGATGTATAATAGAGCCGACAGGCCCGCCTGATTCTATGGAAAAGCTCCAGCACGAATCCAGTGTATTAGGCCCACAATAATCTGGTGAATCGTTGGCAATAACACAAATGTCTATCAAATCCCCTCCGGTCACGGAGATAACATCGCAAAGGTCGAAGCTAATGTTGCCGCCAATCCAGGTTACACGGCCATCTGAAACACCCAGATGCTCTGTGCCTTCTATCGTAACATCAATAGAAAGCTCATCGAGACCGGAGCCGATATCAGCTAAATCGAATGTAACATTTGGACAAATTTCAGAAATAACTGATCCCGGTGAAGGACTTATGGCTCCGATAATCGGGGGTGAATAATCTAATATGAAGCTCCAAACAAGCGTATCCTCATTTGGATTAGCATATATGTCCTCGGCGTATAGAAGCGAACAAACTACCACCTCGCCATCGGTGAAAAAGCCCATGGGCGAGAAGAAAGTGAGCGTATCACTGGAATAAGACAACTCTGGACTCGCAGGAATGCCATAACGAGTGCCATTCACAGAAAATAGTATCGATGTCTCTATGACGCCGTTGATATCTGATATGGTTAAAGATATCTCTTGCGGATCGCAGGCCGAATATGTCGAAGGTAAAGGTTCTATAACCGTGCCGATAGGCCCGCCTGTCGGAACCCAAAATAGCCAACAGGTATCCAGCACATTGGGCGGGCAAAGATCGGGTGTGTCCTCTGAATGGACACACACTCTAACAGTGTCTCCGCCGACAATCGTAAATGGAATTGCTGAAACATCGACCTGATAATTACCCCCTCCTGTATGAATAAATACAGAATGTGATATATCATACCAGGTGGTCCCAGCAGATGGGAAATAATCTATTGCGAAAAACGCGCTGTCATAATCGATACCCGCGCCTATATCTGCAAGTCTCCAGCTTATTGTTGGCACAAGAGTTCCAGTTGCGCCTACGGGCGAGGCCATCGAAAGCAATGGAGGCAAAAGGTCTATTGAATATATCCAACTGAGGCCTGTCGTTGCGAGCGGGTTTCCAACGCCATCTTCAGCCGAAACAAGCTCGACCGATATTGGTGCACCATCGGCCCAAAGCACTCCCGGAGAGAAACAGAGTAAATCGGTGGAATAGCTCAATTCCGGAGAATCAGTGCCGTAATCCACACCGTTTACTCGAAGAACAATAGTCGATTCCTCGACGCCGTGTGAGATAGGTGGGTCAATAAGAGGAATGCAGATTCCCTGATCATCGCAGGCCGAAATAAGACCATCAATGGGAACTTCCGATACCGGGTCTATTCCATCATCGGCCTCCGGTCCCTCTAAATCGACAAAAACCGTCCAGCAAACCTCTAATGTGTTAGGTTCACAATAATCCGGGCTATCAAAACCACCTACACAAATATTAAGTGTATCGTTATGCGCAGCAATTACTTCGTGAAGTGTGCTATCTACCCAAAGCGACATCCCTAGGCCTTCCCAAGTGTGAGAAAGCACGCCGAGACCATAAAAATATCTCGTGCCATTGACCGATATGTAGATACTCGAACTATCGAGACCAGACAGAGAATCGGCTATCCATGCTGAAATGAATGGGAATTCGTCACCAATAACACTACTATCCGGCGGCTCGAATCCCCATGCCACCGGCGAACTGAGATCGACATAGAAAGTGCCGTGCGGGAGCAAGAATGTTGCTATCCCCAAATCGTCGGAAAGAGAATCCAGGCTCCATTCGATAGTGTCACCATCGGACCAAAGGGGTGATGGTGAATATACAAGTGTCGAATCATCCTCGATATATAAATTAGTGTGCAAAATCGAATATGTGATACCATCGACCGATAACCTTATCGACATAGTGTCGATCTCGACATCATCATTAACAATAAGCCTTATCTCCTGATCATTACAGGATGTCCAAGCATAGTCGAAGGGATCCAACAGACTACTCCACGGCGGATCACAATCTACTACCGAATATTCCCATATCTCTGATGTATCGTAACCGCAAATATTCTGCGCGATAACCATCCAATGAATATTCTCGCTACAACTTGCAGCAGTATCGAAATAGGTTTCCGAGAGGTCCTCGCCAACGAGATCACCATTCATATATACATCGTAGGTAATCGGCTCTTCACCGAGAGCAGGCTCCCAGAGTAAACTCAAATAACCTGGGATCATATCCGTTGTATCATCCGGAGGATAGGCCAAACTGAAATCAGAAGGCTTTTGAGCTATCAAAATCACAACCGTATCGCTTGCTGAACAACCGACACCATCCACTACATTCAAAACATATGTCGTTGTCGAATCGGGAGCGGCGTTTGGATTACCCATATAAGGATCATCAAGCCCATCTACTGGTGACCAATTGTAGTAATATAACCCATCACCGCCATCAGCCGTCGGAAATCCCCCAATCACAACGGTATCTCCATAACACACAGCCTGATCGGGTCCGGCATCTGCCACAAGAATTGGATCGATAGCCACCCGAGCTTCATCGTATCCGATACAACCCCCCGGCGAAATTACCGCAAGACCGTAAACAGTCATGGATGTGGGCGAAGCCGTTATTTCGCGTGTCGTTTGTCCATCGGGTGACCATTGGTATGTATATCCCGGGAAATCCGGAGTAATCGTTGGGGTTAGAGTAACTGACTCTCCATCGCAAATAACCGTATCGCGTATATCCACTATTGGATTAGGCTCAACGGTAATAGTAACAAACTGAGAATCTATACAATCGATTCTATCTGTAACGACAAGCCAATACGTCATGGTGCTTTCGGGGCAAGCAATTGGATGAGGGTCGGTCGGATCAGAAAGAAAGTCCGCTGGGTGCCAGTTATAATACCAGTTATGGCCGGACACTTCGGTTGTATCTAGAACTGCATGAAGGATTGTGCAATCGTCTGTACAAAGAAGAGTTTCCTCTGCGTAGACGCCAACTCCGAAGTCCGCTGGCGCGGGAATATCGAAGCAGAAATTCTCTGTTACCGGACCACCTCCAGTCCAGGTTACATTTACATCGTAACAAACGCGCGTTCCAACAACTGAAGGGCCTATAGCAATCGACCAATTCGCGAGACTGCTACCTCCGTAGCCCGCTAGCGTGCCAAGATTTTGAGGATTCGCACCAGATACTATACTAAGCCCCGGCGGTAAGGTAATCGCAACCTGAACATTGCTTGCTGAAGTAGAACCTGGATTAGTAATAAGCGCATTAAGGGTAAAAGGATTCGGTAAAACCGTTACACATCCGGCATTGAAAGCTGGCGTGCTCGAAGTTATCGTTAAATCGGTTCCAGCAGAGATTTCTCCGATACCGTAGTAAGTAACGAATACAGCCGAATCGCCTTCACAAACTGAGCGGGGATACCATTTTACCATAGTTGCAGAATCCCCAAATGTTGATCCAGTGTCTATAATCCAATCGCCATCTGCCCAACCGTTACCAGCACTCGAACCCCAACTCCCATACCAGAAAACATCAGGCATTTCCGCTTCGAAACCAATCAAAATACCCAGAGCTGTCAGCGCTCCTGGGGCTGGAGGAAAACCTCCTTCATAAGCTCGCCAAATCGAAGGAATATCCGGTGCGAAAAATATCTCTGCGATACCTGTGTATCCATAGGCCGTGGAGATATCAGCAGCATCATCAGTGTCGAGCTTTGTATCGTAATAAACGATACAACCCACTTCATGACAACTGCCATCGGCTGGTTTCATAACTGTTTTAAATTTTACTTGCTCGTTCTCACCGGGCACCCCCCCTAAGCTAACCGCCGATATTTCTTGCCTAATATAAACTCCATGCCAGTTATCCCAAATCGAATAGGCAACGCTACCAGATATATAATTCGAGCTTGTATTCGGCATTGTTGCGGAGGTTTTAGCACTGTAACCATCGACATAATACATTATCCATTCTGTTCCGGGTGAATCAGGGAAAGAGAAGGTGAGTTTCTGGTAACTTCCTACACCAGCGGGATCGCCGCCCTCATCGAACTCACCACTGGTCTCATCAACATCGGCACGCACATAACCATTAGCAGGACGCCAGTCCATAGGAGACGATGGGCGTTCCACTCTAGGACTTCTATCCATGGAGGTTACCTCGGCAAATTCAAGCTTCCAATCTAAGTATGCCTCAGGGTCGGCATCGACATTTGGCATCAGAGAAAGAAGCGAATCGAGTGTAATTCGCGCGGGATTATCGAGATCCGCAAAATCCGATTGTATCATCATTTCTGCAGCCATTGCCGCACAAATAAAGAATATTAAATAAAATATTATTAAAGCTTTCATAAAAAATACTCCTGATCATTAATATACTATTCAATCAAATATATTTATTACATTCGCTAAATCAACAATTCTAATTCTCGGGAAAAAATCGATTGCTGTTAAATTTAACTTACCTAATGTTTTAGACTCCATTTTTTCTTTTTTATTAATATGCTCATCAATTTTTCCATGCCGCTGTCACGATTTTTGCTATTCAAATCACTTTGTTTTATAAGCCACATTTTCTTATGCAAAAATCTCCACCAAGCCACCCCCTCGCTCGCGCCAGCGGCTCTATTTTTTTAGTGGGGAAATATAGACTTTGGTTTTTTAATTTACACCGAGAGCGAATAGTATTTAATTCCCGAACAATGACAACCACGATAGATGTTGCAAAGACATTCCTTTTGGATTAACTTATAGCGATTTATGAGGATTTGGACTTTGACATATTCGGTTTTGGTTGTTGCGCTATTGACATTATCATGCGCCGCGAGGTTCTCCATTCCAAGGGAATTGCCTTCTGAGGAAAATCAATGGAGAGCGGTTCGTGGTGATAATTCAGGTTGGGCTTATGCTGGTGAGGGCACCGGCAAAGCGGCTATCCTTTGGCGGGTTAAAACCAAGATACCAATTATTTCGGCTCCGGTAGCTGGAGATGGCGCCATATTTGTGCCCTCGCCAAACCGGAGAGTATTGGTTTATGGTGCTGAAACAGGCAAACGTATCGGACGCCTTTGGGTTGATGCTATGCCCGACAATGGTCTCGCGCTGGGAGGGGGACTTTTAGCTATTGCCGGTCGTGGTGAGTTTAATCGCATTAGGGTATATGATTACCATGAAGGCACATTTCTCTGGGACAGGGATTCCGAACGCTCTTTCGCCGCGCCTATTCTTGTTGACAGCATCCTATATTTCGCTATATCTACCGGTGCGATATTCTCTCTCGATGCTCGCACTGGAGAGAAGAATTGGCGCTATAAGATAGACGGGGCAGTTATCGACCATGAGCCAGCTTTCCGAGACAGCCTACTTTTCCTTGTGGACTCAAACAAGCGACTCTTAGCTCTCTCCGCTGATTCGGGCACAGTTCGTTGGTCGCTCGATTTACCATCCCCACCCTCTGGACAAGCTGTAGTCATCCCAGACCATGTTATTGTTTCAACAATGTCCGGCAAAATTCTTGCGGTTTTACTCGATGGTTCGGTGCGTGTTTCCATCGATGCTCCCGGCGAGCTTGGTTCCCCTGTTGCTTGTTCGGGTCCGACAATATATGGTGTAACCAAAAAAGGAATTGTTTTCGCTGGAGACCTTGGTCATGGAGGCATTCTATGGCAAACAAACCTCAGCGCACCAGTTATTGCGCCACCCGTCATTTGGGGTAAACAAATTGTTATCGTTACAGCCGAGGGCAAAATTTATCTGCTCTATTTTTCCGACGGTGCGATCGAACATACAATTGATCTTGAAGAGCCTGTTACAGCCCCACCGATTATCTATAATTCCAATTTATATATTGCAACAGAAACCGGCGAACTTATAGCCATTACTAGAAATATACAATCTTTGGAGCACAACAATGAATGAAATAGACCCGAGAGACCAAAGACAGATAAGAATTGCCAAACTTGAAAAACTCCGCGAGACCGGGATAGATCCCTATCCATCGAGGATTGCTGAAGGCCGAGTGACAATCGAATTTGTTCTTCACGAATGGGAACAACTAAAGCAAATAACCGACGAATCCGGCCAAGTAATCCGTGCTGGTTCTGTCGTGCATTTAGCTGGAAGGATAACCGCGCTTCGTATCCACGGTAAATCCATGTTTATCGGTATTGCCGATGGAACGGGCTCGTTTCAGCTATACCTTCGCATGAACACCCTTCTCGAACATAACCCGGAAGATACCGACAATTATATACGCGCAAAAGACCTCGATCTTGGGGACTTTATTTCTGCAACGGGTGAGCTATTTACTACAAGAACTGGTGAACCAACCCTCGCGGCCCAAAAATGGGAACTCGCGGCTAAGACACTTCTCCAACTCCCTGAAAAATACCATGGTCTCACCGACCCCGACCTTCGTCTTCGACAAAGATATTTGGATCTTCTCTCGAATCCTGAGGTTAAATATAATTTACAAAAGCGTGCGCTTATTATAAAAACTATCCGCACATATCTCGAGGAAGAAGGCTATATCGAGCTTGAAACTCCTACACTGACTTCTCTTTATGGGGGCGCGGCAGCACGCCCATTTACTACTCATCACAACGCTCTCGATATCGACCTTTACCTTCGGATAGCCACAGAGCTTTACCTAAAACGACTTATCGTGGGTGGCTTCGAGCGGATTTTTGAGATGGGTAAGGTTTTTCGCAACGAAGGAATAGATCGTAATCACAACCCGGAGTTCACACTTCTGGAGCTCTATGAGGCCTTCGCCGATTATAACCGCATGATGCAAATCGCCGAAGGACTCGTGGTAGCATCTGCTGTTGAAGTAGCCAAGTTTGGCGAGAAAAATAAAGAAAATTACATAAGAACTCTCGCCGATGGAACCGTCGTTATCGAGAGGGAGAACGCAATAATCACCTTCAATCGTCCATTCGAGCGCATCAGCTTTGTGGATTCGATTATCGAGCTTACCAGCATTGATGTCCTTAACGCGGAAAAAACTGAACTAATTGAATTTTTCAAATCTCATGATATAGATTTCGATCCTAAGACTCCATTTTGGCCTTTGGTTGACAAGCTTTTTTCGGAAACTGTCGAGCCAAAGCTTATAAAACCTACTTTCGTCCTCGACTATCCCGTAGGCCTTTCGCCTCTGGCCAAACGCAAGGCCGATGCGCCAGAACTTACTGAACGCTTCGAACTTTTCATTGGCGGAGTAGAGATTGCCAATGCATTCAGCGAGCTTAACGATCCCCTCGACCAACGCGGGCGTATGGAAGCACAGCTTCTTCAGCGTGCCGAGGGCGATGAAGAAGCACCAAACCAAATCGACGAGGATTTCCTCACAGCCCTCGAACATGGAATGCCACCGACAGGTGGCATGGGTATCGGTATTGGAAGGCTTGTTACCTTACTCTCTGGTGCTCATAGTCTCAAAGAAGTTATACCATTTCCACTTCTCAAGCCAAAATCGATTGAACACGCGTGAAGGTGCAGCTTTACATAGCGCTTAAGTTTTTGAGAGCACGTCACAGAAACCGCTTTGTCTCTCTGGTGGCAGTATTTGCCATAATCGGTATAGCCATTGGAGTTTCCGCCCTTATCGTTAGCCTATCCGTGATGAACGGTTTTGAAGGAGAGGTTCGAAGTCGAATCATTGGAACAGTATCTCATGTTAATGTATATTCCCTTCGAGCGGAGAGTATCGGTGACTGGGAACCTCTTCTCGAAACTCTTTCCCAAAGAGAAGATGTCGTTGCTGCTGCACCATTCGTTTATGGGAAAGTCCCCATTGCAAACGATGGTCTCTTCGACGGTATAATGCTTCGGGGGATTATACCCTCGCGCGAGGTATTTATAGGCAATCCCGAGAGCACCCTAGTCGATGGCGACTGGCTCCCCGAAATACCAGACTCTAACATCCCGCCAATAGCCTTAGGATTATATCTTGCCCAAAACCTTTCCGCTAAACCCGGAGATACTGTCGTGATCTATGGTCTCGATGGTGCACGCGGAACACGCATCACCCCTAAGCTACACCGTTTTATCGTATGCGGCATCTTTGAAACAGGTATGTTCGACTTCGATGCCGCCCTCGGTTATATTAATCTTGAATCCGCACAGAGGATTTTCGATTTGGGTGAATCAGTTACCGGGATTGAACTTCGCATAAAGAATTTCTATGAAGCCGATAAAATCGCCTCCCATATTGAAGACGATCTCGCTTTCCCTTACTATGCTATGTCCTGGGCCGAGATGAACAAGAACCTTTTCTCGTGGATGACTCTCGAAAAGTGGGGGCTTTTCTTGCTTTTGAGTCTTATAATCGCAGTTGCAGCATTCAACATCGCCAGCACCTTGATTATGGTAGTTATGGAGAAAACTACCCAAATCGGCATACTGCGAGCTATGGGCGCAACATCGAAACTTATAGGTAAGGTTTTCTTCATTCAAGGCCTCATGCTTGGAGTTATAGGCACTTTCATCGGCGCTGTTATCGGCGTGGTTTTAGCATTTATTCAAAACCGCTGGGAAATTATCTCTCTCCCGGCAGATATATATTCAATTTCATCTCTACCGGTCAATATGCATCTCCTAGATGTCACTATTATCTGCATAATTTCTGTTTTGATAACCCTTCTCTCGAGTATCTACCCCGCGCTCAGAGCTGCAAAGTCCAACCCAATAGAGGCTATCCGTATGAACACCTAACAATATCCAATAAAGGGGGATTTATGTTTATCATTGTGGTGGTTTTGAGTTTATCTCTTTCTACTTTTGCTCTCGATACGCTATGGACTCCTATCGATATTCCAACACGAACCGGCGATTCACTTGCCGCAGATATCTACACCCTAGACTCGACCGCCGCAAAGCCGGTTATCCTAATTCAAACGCCATATAATAAGGCCGATTATAGATTCGCTTCATTTATGCTCGACACCTCGGACACCAGCGGATTCTGGGATATTCAGCACTACAATTTTGTAATCCTGGATTGGCGAGGTTTTTACGCCTCGACTTCTGCGGGAAGCACCGGCTATGATCGCGGCCTCGACGGCTACGATGCGGTCGAGTGGATAGCCTCGCAAAGCTGGTGCAACGGCAAAATCGGCACCTACGGCGGTTCGGCACTCGGCGATATTCAGTTCAAAACCGCGCACCACCAACCTTCGAATCTCCTTTGCGCCGCCCCATGGATAAAGACCTATAAAACCCGCTATACGAATTACTATTATGGCGGTGTTTACAAGAAAGAATATGTGGAAGCGCTTGATTTTCTGGGCTTTATAGCGACCAGTGTTATTCTTTCGCGACCCTTATATTCTTTTGTCTGGCAGTATATCGAAAATAATTCCGACTATCCCGAGGATTTCAAAGTGCCGATGCTCATGCTTAGCGGATGGTTCGATCATTATCCCGCAGATATTATCGAGGATTTTCACGAAATACGTTCGCGAAGCGATATTTCTGTGAGGGATAAACACAAGCTAATCATGGGGCCATGGACGCACAGCGGAGTCGGGCAGTCGATGCAGGGAGAACTTGAATATCCCGCAGCGGCTGATTTCGAGAAACCAATAACAAAAAAATTCTTCGATCACTACCTTCGCGGCGCGGATAATGATTATGAATCCGAACCGGTAGGGCAATATTTTTTGATGGGCAGCAACATATGGATAGAAACGGATAATTGGTATTCGCTTATCGACGATACCGATACGCTTTACATTCATCAAGACGGCCATCTATTTCCATTGGTTGCACCGATATGGGGCACACCTCCGGATTCGTTCGTTTACGATCCGCGTGATCCCTCACCAGCTTATGGGTTCAACAGATTCAATCCAGCGGAACCGGGGCTTATATCCGGTCCGCGCGATATGCGCGATTCTGTGGAAAACCGGGATGACAATCTAATCTACTCGACCGATATACTAACCGAACCTTTGACTATTATCGGAAGGATCAAAGCGAAATTATTCGTCGAGTCGAATTGCCTCGATACGGATTTCGCGATCCGCATCTCAGATGTCTATCCAGACGGACGCTCGATGATTTTAACTCAAGGCATTCTTAGAGGCCGTCTTCGCGATACGCTTGGAGTCGAACACCTTATGGTTCTCGATAGCATTTATGAAATCGATATTGAAACCGAGGTTATTGCGCAGACTTTTCTTCCGGGACACAAGCTTCGTTTAGTAATTACATCGTCAATATATCCTCATTTTCATGCGAATATCAACGATGGCGGTTCTATGTATGATGAAGGCGACACAACTGTTGCAACGAATTTCATTCATCATAACGAGGCACTGCCCTCCGCGCTGATCTTGCCATTGAGTAGCGAGCTTCGCATTTCAGAGCGTTCAATAGCAACTAAACCGAACGATTTCTCCCTCCGTGCCTACCCGAATCCGTTCAATTCGGCGGTGCGGATAAGCCTCGACTTCGGAAGCAAATCGGCGAAGGCGTTGAGCACGTCGCCCCCCAGCGCGTGCCGGGTCGAGATTTACGATATAAACGGACGGCGCGTCGCGGAAATTTCTGTTAACGGGAGCGAATCGGCGAAGGCGTTGAGCACGAACGCCTCCGGCGCGTGCCGGTGGCAACCCGACGCCGCAATCGGCTCTGGGGTCTATTTCGTGAGAGCGCATTTTAATGATGCGACTGCATCACGCAGAATCTTGTATATAAGATAATATCAGGAGAGTCCGGCAGTGCGTCACCAGTGTAATTAGAGGATTATTAACAGATAACCACCCTTCTCCTCACTTACAATTAAATTCCGTTGCAATAATTGCCTGAATCCTTTATTGTATAATTAGAGATTAAAATAAAAAACCTGTTAGGAGAATTCGAATGAGTCGAAAAACATTTATTGCAGCAGTTGTTTGCTGTTGCGCCTTTTCTGTCATTGCGGAAGTTAAACAAATTGGATTCATGACACAGGGAATATCGCATTCGACATATGATAATATGACGTCTGTGCTCGAAAGCGCAGATTTTCATTGCGAAATCCACGAGTTTTGGGATTTCACTACTGCAACAGCCGATACCTTCGATTCGCTGGATATTTTTATCGTCCCTAATGCTTCGTATCTAACCACTCCGGACGCCATACGCGATCATTTCGGGCCGATCATACGCCCATGGGTCGAGTCCGGTGGTTTGTTGATTGTTTTTTACAGGGTTGGCATCTGCTTCATCAACGATGTCAGCCTTTCGCGAATCGGCGACTATTCCTCCTTCGACAGCACGCTCTATATTGCAGATGCTGGCCATCCGGTTGCCTCCGGGGTTGATCCCTCTTTCCTTGGAACCGGTAATTGTTGCATTACAGACGATTGCCCCGATTACACTCCAATTCTAACAAATCATGCCGAAATACGCGTTAACTCGGGATTCGAAGAACTTGTCTCCGGTTGCGTTGTCTTTCTCGGATGGGATTATACATTCCGTTCGGAAAATCAAGATTCAATTTTCACGAATGCAATTCGCTATTGGTCGATGGTTTCCGAAGGCCCGATTTGCAGGAGTGTTTTCCCTCACGATGGCTCCTGGGTTTCATCGGACACGGCAATTGTGCTGGATTTCTTCGACTCCGATGGTCTCGACGCCGCGACAGCCTCGGTAATCGTAAACGGTGTTACCTATAGCGTTCTCGATCCTGAGTTGACCATATCCGGTGATAGCCTTATTTTCGAACCTACAACATCCTGGGTCGATGGCGATACGATCACATTCGAACTTGTGGGTATCGAAGACGCACTCGGTCACGAATCCCCAGACAGCGGCCTCAGTGTAACATATTATATCGATAAAGCAACGCCGTTTATTACATATCGCGAACCCGACTCTGCAGTCGTTTTCACCGAGACGCCGACCGGCGCACTCATTCGTTTTGCGGATGCTGGTTGCGGTATTGACAGCATTGGCTGGAGCCTTAATATCGAGGGCGTCGATGTCGATCCTTCCGGTGCTGGGGTCTATCTCGAAGGCGATTCTACGGTGATCTTGGATTTTGCTAGCGCGGGGATATCCATTACTTCGGGCGATACTGCGTTTATTTCGCTTTCATTATGGGATGCACCGGATGTCGGCGCGGCGAATACTGTGGAACTATCCTGGTGGTTCCTCGTAGCCACCGGTATCGCGGATGTAGCCACGCCGGATAATTTTGCAATCTCGGCGTATCCGAACCCCTTCAATTCGGCGGTTACAATTTCTTTCGACGGCATAGGGGCAATTCATGAATTGCCCCTATGCGTGGAAATCTTCGACCTCGCCGGTCGGCGCGTAGCGCGTTTGCCCTCACCCTCGGTCCCTCTCCCAGGGGGAGAGGGAGGGAATTCCTTCTCCCTTTGGGAGAAGGTGGCCGAAGGCCGGATGAGGGCCGAATATATCTGGCAACCCGACGCCGCAATCGGTTCCGGCGTCTATCTCGTCCGCGCAACATTTCCGCAACAGACGACTTCAGCCGCCTGCACGAAGCGGGTGGTGTATTTGAAATGACGCCGACTCCGCCAAAGGCGGTTGAGGCCAAACGCCCGTCGGCGCGTGCCGACCGAAACGGGTGGTGTATCTAAAGTAGTATTATGTCATTAGATTACAGATTTAGTTGAGACCTTAGGTTAAGGCCGCAGTTGTGGTAATCAGGTATCAAAATTGCTTCCTCATTGGAAGGACATCGATTATTTCTAATACCCACTACCTTTTAACTTTTTAAATTATAACTTGACAATTCAAAAACCTGTGTATAGTATTTCGTTTCTAGAATCAACCGATATGGAGGTAACGATATGAGAAAAAAAATACATCCTAAATACTACCAGGCGAAGGTCACCTGCGCTTGTGGAAGTAGTTGGACTGTTGGAAGCACCAAAAAAGAGATACAGCTTGATCTATGTTCCGCATGCCATCCTTTCTTCACAGGAAAACAGAAAATGGTTGACACCGCCGGTCGTGTGGAAAAATTCCGCAGAAAGTATGGCATCGTCGATAAAACGGCTGAAGCCATACAGAAAAAGAAATAACTCGATTTCGAGCTTGGTTTCAAAAAAACCGCCATCATTGGCGGTTTTTTGTTGTTTTATATTTCTAAAGCTATATTTTAAAAAGTTAATTCTTTGCAAGGAGAAAAATATGAATGATTTCTTTAGAAAAATTGAAACCAATTTCAAAAGCAGGGGAACATGCCTTTGTGTCGGACTCGACCCTGATCCTCTTAGAATCCCCGAGCGATATAAATCAAGCACAACCCCGATTTACGATTTTCTCGCGGACATTGTAAATGCAACCTCCGACTTGGTTTGTTCATATAAACCTAACATGGCCTTTTTCGAGTCTGCCGGCCCCGAAGGCCTTATTCAGCTTGCTAAGCTAATCGAACACATTCGCAATGTCGATCCGGAGATACCGATTATACTCGATGCCAAACGCGGCGACATCGGTAACACAGCAAAACATTATGCCACGACTATTTTCGATACCTATTCCGCCGATGGCACCACAGTCAATCCATACATGGGTGCAGATACACTAGAATCCTTTACTGATCGGCAAGAAAAAGGTGTCTTCGTCCTTTGCCTCACTAGCAATCCCGGCTACATCGATTTCGAAAACCTATCCGTTAAGGGCGATCCATTGTTCATCCATGTTGCGCGGAAGATGGCCGAGATAAACAGGAATGAGAATATCGCGCTGGTTGTAGGTGCAACACATCCGGCTGAGGCCGAAAAAATCCGCAATATCGCACCCGATCTACCTTTCTTGATGCCCGGCATAGGAGCTCAAGGCGGCGATCCCGCAATGATTATGAAGATTGGTAAAACCGCGAGCGGGCTTCCACCGATAGTTAACAGCTCCCGGAGCATCCTTTATCCAAAGGATGCTACTACTGCCTCCACGCGTGAAGCTGCACTCAAAACAAGAGACTTATTAAACAAATATATTAATTCCTAAGGAGATAAAATGCCGGAAAAAGATATTCTACAACGCCTTACAGAAACCGAAGCCATGCTCGAAGGGCACTTCCTTCTCAGCTCGGGTTTGCACTCGAATAAGTATATCCAATGTGCCAAGCTCCTTCAATATCCCGATAATGCCACCTGGGTTGGCGAAAAACTCGCTGAAAAGGTTTCAGTCGATGGTATAGAATTGGTCGTCAGCCCTGCAATTGGGGGGATAGTTATTGGCCAGGAGGTTGCCAAGGCGCTAGGAGTGCCTCATATATTCGTTGAAAAGGTTAACGGCACACCAACGCTTAGACGCGGTTTTTCAGTCAAGCCGGGGGCTAAGATTCTTGTTGTGGAGGATGTTATCACCACTGGTAAATCGACTAAAGAGGTTATCGATGTCATCGATGGCACAGGTGGCAAAGTCGTTGCTTTTAGCGCCATGGTTGACCGTGGTGGTTCAGCAAATATAAAGCTTCCTTTTGCGGCGCTATTGAAACTCGATATCGAGGTTTTTCAGCCTAACGACTGCCCTCTATGTAAATCCGGTATCCCGGTGGTTAAACCCGGCAGCAGAATACAAAAGAAATAGGCCAATTTTTTCACTTCTTACAACTATTTGATTGCTTAAAGAAGGCGCTTTTCTCAGCTACATCTCGCTGTCACGATTTTTGCTATTTTTAAGTTTTTGGTAGTAATATACATTTTCCCGCGCAAAAATCCCCATCGACCACCCCTCTGTCACGAAATTTGCATAGCGGGCAAATTTCGTGACATCGTCCTTCCCCGCGCCAGCGAGGGTTTTTTCTGGCGAAATAACAGCTTTTTTTATATTTGGGATTGCCTCTTATATATATTCTTTTACATATTGCTGAAATAATAAACTGCAATTAAATATACTGTTTTGGTTAGGGCTGGCATTTGAATCGCTTGTGTAAAAGATGTTTAGCGATTGACACACGATGTCGATAATCATATAATTTATCGAATTTTAAATCGATATGTGGAGGCAAATATGACTGAAATGAAAACTGATGTTCTTGCGATAAAAGAACTTGCAAACTCTGCTGATAAAATAAAAAAAGAAATTGCAAAAGTCATTGTCGGGCAAGAGAAGGTTATCGATGAGATGATGGTTGCACTTCTCTCGGGTGGCCATGTTCTTTTAATCGGTGTGCCTGGGCTTGCTAAAACACTCATGATCTCGACTTTGGCGCAGGCTTTAGATCTCAAGTTTAACCGTATTCAGTTCACGCCAGATTTAATGCCATCGGATATTACTGGCACAGAGATTCTCGAAGAGGATAGAACTAGCGGGACCCGGGTTTTCCGTTTCTTGAGCGGTCCAGTTTTCTGTAATATTCTTTTAACTGATGAAATAAACCGCACACCTCCAAAAACGCAAGCTGCGCTTCTTCAAGCGATGCAAGAACATGAGGTTTCTGCCGGGGATAAGACATTCAAGCTTGATATGCCGTTTTTTGTTCTTTCGACACAGAATCCCATTGAACAAGAAGGCACATACCCTCTCCCCGAGGCTCAACTCGACCGTTTCATGTTGAATATTTACATAGATTATCCCACAGAGAAAGAGGAGATGGAGATAGTCCGCTATACAACCGGTGCACGAATTCCTGTTGTTGAGAGTGTTTTAGATGCTACAAAGATAATCGAACTTCAGAACCTTGTTCGGCGTATCCCTGCAGCAGATTACGTAATTCAGTATGCAATCGATCTTGTGCGCAATAGCAGACCGGAGACAACGACACTCGACTATATCAAGAAGTGGGTTCGCTGGGGTGCTGGCCCTCGTGCAGGACAATTCTTAACACTTGGAGCAAAAACCGTTGCGGCTCTCGATGGTAGGGTTACACCGGGGATCGAAGATATTCAACAAATAATACTTCCGGTTTTAAGACACAGGATTATAACTAGCTTCACAGCCGATGCCGAGGGCATAACAACCGACGATATCATCAAAAAACTGGTGAAGGATATAGTTCCTCCAAAAAAATAAATAATCGAAATCGGTTAATAAAAATATTTCAAATTATTTGTTTTCTCGTAGAAGCACGAATTCGAGGTATGTGTTTAGTTCCCTAAATATAATGCGTTAATAAAAAAAGTGAATTTTCAGGGCCAATTCTTTAAATGCGCGAGATCGAAAACAACATAAAACAGTTTATCGATGAAAGCCAGTTCTTCGAGCTTAAATCGATACTCAACGAACTCGAGCCGATAGAGGTCGAGGAGCTTCTCAACGATCTGCCTCAAACGGATTGGATCATTGTATTTCGTCTTCTAACCAAAGACCTTGCTGCAGATGTTTTCACTGAACTGGAGCCAGACGAACAGGCCAAATTGATCGAGGAATTCCGCGAGTTTCGTGTTCGGGATATCATTCTAGAGCTCGATCCCGACGACCGCACCGAACTTTTCGAGAAACTTCCAACCGATGTTGTCCGAAGGCTTATCGAGTATCTCCCACTCTCAGAGAAAAAGCAGGCCTTAGAACTATTGGGTTACCCCGAGGATTCAGTTGGAAGAGAGATGACAACCGAATTTGTCGAGTTAAACGAGAATTGGACTGTTGAACAAGCCTTGTTGCATGTGCGCAAAACCGCACCGGATAAAGAAACAATTTATACTGCTTATGTCATTGGCCCCAAAAAAAAGCTAATCGGCGTTATATCGCTTAGGGACCTTCTCCTTGCTAACGATGATGAGATAGTGACTAATATCATGAATCCTCATGTTATCACTGTCAAAACCTCTGACCACAGGGAACTGGCGGCTCGCGAAATGATTAATTACAATTTCATCTCGCTTCCAGTCGTCGATTCAGAGGATCGCCTTGTCGGCATTGTGACGGTAGATGATGTTCTCGAGGTTTTAGAGGAGGAATTCACCGAGGACGTCGAACGCATGGCCGCAGTCGAGCCTACGGAAAAGCCTTATCTATCATCGAGTGTATGGAATCTCGTCCGAAGCCGTGTTGTTTGGTTAGCCTTGCTTCTTATTTTGGAAGGTTTGACTACGAGCATCATGGGGCATTTCGAGGAAATGATAGCTGGCATGGTTTTTCTAACCTTTTTTGTGCCAACACTCGTGGGTGTGGGTGGAAATACAGGCTCTCAGATAGCCGCTATGGTGATACGAGGATTAAGCATCGGAGAATTAACAAATAAAGATATTATGCGAATAATCGGCAAAGAAGCGCTGGTAGGATTGGTTTTGGCAATTATTTTAGCAATTTTGCTTTTCTTTAGGGCGTTAATTCTTAAGCCCCAAACAGATATCGCTATTGCAATAGCAGTTGCCCTGGGGATTGTGGTTTGGTTTAGCAATATTTCTGGGGCTTTATTGCCACTTGCGGCAAAAAAATTGGTATAGATCCGGCTGTTATGGCTGGGCCAATGGTAACTACCATAGTTGACATTGCCGGTATTGCTATTTACTTTGGAGTAATAAAGCTTATTCTTCTTTGATATTGAAGATTCACCCTTGCAAGGTTTTACTATTTACTTATATTTCGAATTATGGCTATTGAAAATAAAAAAGACCATTTAAAATATCTTAAGCCGGAAGTTATTGCACAACTCTCGAACATGGAGCTTCGTGCTCGATTTGTTGTTGAAGGATTTTTAGTCGGCTTACATAAATCGCCCTATCACGGTTTTTCCGTCGAATTTGCTGAATACCGACAATATAATCCCGGCGACCCAATTAAGAATATCGATTGGAAGGCTTATGGTCGAACCGATAGATATTATATTAAAGAGTTTGAGGAAGAGACAAACCTTAGGTGCTATATTCTCCTCGATTCCTCAGCTAGTATGTCTTTTGCATCGGAAGGTCACATACCTAAATTTGAATATGGTAGCTATTTAGCTGCAAGTTTCGCATATCTTATGCAGCTTCAAAAAGATGCCGTAGGATTCACAGTTTTCGACGAAAAAATTCGAGCCGAAAGACCACCTAGTAGCACTCGGGTTAATCTTTTTGAGATGTTACGGCTTTTAGAGGACATTAAGCCTTCAGGAAAAACCTCTTCTCCTGAGGTTTTTGGCGAGGTTGCCCAAAGAATCCGAAGACGCGGTCTCGTTCTTATTATCTCCGATTTATACGATGATCCCGAGCGCATGATGACAGCGATAAAACAGTTTCGTCATCGAGGGCATGAAGTTATCGTGTTTCATATAGTCGATCCACTGGAGATAGCTTTCAACTTCAAGGGTGAGACAGTCTTCACTGACCTCGAATCCTCCCGAAAGATACAGACTCAACCATGGGCCATGCGCGAGGAATATCAAAGGAAATTCTCGAATTATATTGACACAATAAAACTGGCTTGCGAAGATTCCAGAATAGACTATGAACTTATTAATACCACAAACACATTCGATGTAGCGTTGTTGGCTTATCTTCATAAGAGAAACAAGCTGGGATAGTTATATATTCAAAACAGATCAATTTGATAATAAGGGATGTCATACACGCAAAAGCGAGTATTCATATCAATAATTTTGTATTGAAATATTGGAGGTTAAATGCCAAATAAAATAGTCGAATGCGTTCCAAATTTCTCTGAAGGTCGCAACATGAAGATCATTGGAGAGATAACCGATACGATCAAAGCGGTGGAGGGAGCTGAACTCAAGGATGTCGATCCGGGGGCAGCTACGAACCGCACGGTCGTGACCTTTATCGGCACTCCGGAGGCGGTTTTGGAGGCGGCATTTAAGGCTATTGAAAAGGCCTCTAAAGTTATCGATATGCGCAAACACATAGGCGCGCATCCGCGCTTTGGGGCAACCGATGTTTGTCCTTTTGTGCCTGTCGAGGGTGTTACTATGGAGGATTGCATCGAGTTGGCTAATCTCTTAGGAAAAAGAGTGGGCGATGAACTTGGAATACCGGTATATCTTTATGAAAACGCTGCCAGCGACCAAAGGAGACGCAATCTTGCCTATGTTCGCAGGGGTGAATACGAGGGTTTATCGGAAAAAATGAAGGATCCGGAGATGATCCCAGACTTCGGACCGCGCGTATTTAATGAACGCTCGGGTGCAATAGCTATTAGCGCTCGGGAATTTTTAATCGCATATAATATTACTTTGAATAGCACCAATGCCAAACACGCCACCGACATTGCTTTCGAGCTCAGAGAAAAAGGCCGTTCGGTGCGAACTGGTAATACAGAACCATTCTACTACAATGGTGATCTTGTTAAATACGCTAATGGCCATTTGCCATGTGTAGAATGCGACTTTGTAACCGATAGCATAGAGAAACTCGAAAAACATTACTTGGAAAAGCACGAATATTCGATAAAAACACTTCTTGAGGAACACGAAACAAATCCCGATAAACTCGCAGGTAGGTCGGCCAAGAGACCGGGTATTTTCAGGCACTGTAAGGCTATAGGATGGTTCGTCGAGGAATATGGACGCGCCCAAATTTCTATCAATTTGACAAATTATAAAGTAACACCTCCGCATATCGTTCTCGAGAAGGCTCGTGAGTTAGCTGCAAAACGCGGCCTTGTAGTAACAGGAAGCGAAATAGTAGGTCTTGTGCCATATCAGGCTATGGATATGGCGGGGCGATATTATCTCGATAAACAGGGCAGCACAACTGGCCTTCCACCGGAGGATATTATCGCGGCAGCTATCTATTCGATGGGGCTTAGCGATGTCGCGAAGTTCGATCCTGTTGAAAAGGTTATCGGCTTACCAAAGCTCGCTGAAAATGCACTTATATCTCTCACTATAAAGGGCTTTGTCGATGAGGTCTCGCGGCCTTCGCCAGCACCTGGTGGCGGAAGTGTAGCGGCGTTATGTGGTTCAATAGGTGCTTCACTTGCTTCGATGGTGGCAAATCTCACATCACAAAAAACTATCTTGGGTGATTTCTCTGAAACCGTGAAAATTGCTGAAGAGGCCCAGGAGATAAAGGAGCGCCTTGCATCTACTATCGATGAAGACACTCAAGCCTTCAATGATTATCTAAAAGCTATTCGAATGCCTAAAGACACTGCAGAAGAGAAAACTGCCCGAAGTGCCGCAATTCAGAGTGGGCTTAAAACAGCGGTGTGTGTGCCGCTATCGACTGCTGAACTTTCACTTCGTGCGCTGGATCTTACCGGCAAAATTGCAATTATTGGAAACAAAGCATCGGTTTCCGACGCAGGAGTTGGAGCACAGGTGGCATATGCCGGTGTGGTTGGAGGCGTTCTTAATGTTCTTATTAATTTGCACGGCATCAAAGATGAAAATTATAAAACTGAAATGCAAGAGCGTTGCGTAGAAATTGAAACCAAGGCAAAAGGCCTTCTTGGCGAAACAATGCGAACAGTAAAGAATATTATCTCAGAACTTTGACGAAAGTGAGGGGAAATGGAGATATTACTGGCTCTTTATGCAATTACAATTTTGATTTTGGCATGGGCGATTTATCGACTTAATCGACAGGTTATAACCACAAGAGAAAAGGTTATCCGACTTGGAAAAAGGCTAAACGACACTTTATATAAAATCACAAGAACACCTGATAAAGGCCAAAAGACACAAACAGCAACAAGTTGTATCGATTTCGTTGAACCTGACAATTTAGAGAAAAGTGTAATATGTCCAAATTGCAAATCTAAGTGTTCCATAACAGCATATAAATGCCCCGTCTGCGGAACAGTCCTCTCAGATGGAGGGGACCCAGATGCCTGGGGCGAAAAGGATTCGTTTTAGAAGTAAACAAAAAGGTTCAGAATCAGATTCATAGAATAGTATTTATTCACTCTTGTAATAACATATCTTCCTAATAACATTGTTTTCCCCCTGAAAAAAAATTGCCTACAAAAAGGGGGGCGCCGCATTTTTCGCTTGGGAATTTATTGAAACCATACTATAATTAGTTTAACCATGAAATATACCGGAGCAAATAATCTGCACCACGGGCCCCACGCCTTTCGCGTAGGGGCTATCCCTCGCGGTCGCCCGAAGGTGGACACCCGCGCACAGGTTCACCGTAGAGGCGAGGTCTCAGACCCGACCGTTCGTGGATATGGCGGCGGCGTGCGGGAGGTTTTCAAAATCTCGTAGGGGACGCATGTATGCGTCCCGC
>JAGLDC010000036.1 GCA_023145965.1 bacterium
CGCCCCTACGAAACGAGACGGTCGTTTGGCAACCCGATAAATCAATCGGTTCCGGCGTCTATCTCGTCCGCATAAAGGAAACGAACGCGTCGAAAAAAGTAATCTATATAAGATGACTCGAAGAACACGAGTTTGCGGGAGGTCAGACTGTTTTTAAATCTTGCCTTCTGTGATTTAAGCGTATAATATAAGAAAACGCAAACAAGGAGTCCTAATGTTTCTCAAACGATTTTTGCTGTTACTGGTTATGGCCTGTATAGTTCTTCCCGTTTTTTCTGCTCTTGCCGCACCGTTCGATGTGGATAGCGTCTATAAAGGCTGGAGCGGCGACCCGGACACGATCAAGGTCTATATCGACACGTCTTTCACCGCCGCCCAAAAAGGCTCGGTTCAGACCGCCATAGACCGTTGGAACGATGCCGGTGGCGAACCGAAAATGACAGCGACCACAAGTTCCTCGGGTGCTGATATCAGGATCAGATCGAGTTCGACCATAAGTGGCCAGGGGACCTGTGCGGCGCATCCATCCTGGTCGCAGCCGTATGACAGTTGCACGATAAAAATCAAACCCACCCGCACGGTCGGACTTACAGAGCTTGCGACGCACGAATTAGGTCACGCGCTCGGTTTAGACGACACCAAGAACGCCTCCGATGTTATGAGGGGTGATCCCGGCTCGAACGGCTCGGGCGGGGCTTTGTCTTCTCACGACAGTTCCGAGGCAAAAGCCGCCGCGAAGATAGCTGACGCAACCTCCTCCGTGATGTTGCCTCTATTCCCGGATATGGCGCTGGCCTGCGGAGCTTTAAGCAATCTCGGATACCAGTTGTCGCGCGATTATCCGCCGCCCATAGCTGCCGGCGCGGTTATTTGGATCATGCCGGTTCACGATCCCTTTTTAACTATCTACGGCGAACACGTCGAGGGTAACCTACTCATATTCGATGTCCAGCTCGAACCTATACACTGGTCGGGGATGGTTTTCTTCGATGTATATATAGAATTTCCCGATCCTCTTACCTACCCCCCCGAAGAGTTTATGTGCATGTTCTATGCGGATGAAGCGCCCGTGCCGCCAACCGATTTCACATGTTGGTTCGATTGGCACACCGAAGGCGGTTTGACTTATGTCGATTGGGTAGGCCGCAATGACTACCCCCATCCGGGCGGACTTCGCGCAACATTGACCGATGAATTCGCTACACATTTCAACAAAGGGAACGGGACATTCGTTTTGGAACTTCCGCCAGGCAGCCACATGCTTAGCCTCGTCGTGGACGATTTCCAGGGGAATTACTCATATTATACGACTATAATAGATGTTCTCGGTATCGATGATGACCCGGAGCTACCGTCGGCTGTTGCGCTCGACGCGTATCCGAATCCGTTCAACTCGGCGGTGACGATGTCGCTCTCCCCCGGCGTCGGCGCGAGCAATGCTCGCCCCGTGCAGGTCGGAGTAGAGATTTTCGACATAAACGGGCGAATGGTTTATAACAATTCCGCAGGGGACGCATGTATGCGTCCCGCGGGCGGCATTCATGCCGCCCCTACGCAGGTCATCTGGCAACCGGAGGCATCGGTTGGCAGCGGGATATATCTCGTTCGCGCGAAAGTCGGGGATAAATCGGTCACGAAACGAATTGTGTATTTGAAATAGTGTTCTTTACATAGATTTAATTCATGTTATCCCGTTCGCGGGCGGAAAATAATGTAAAATGTATAATGATTGTTATTGCGAGGCGTTGTCCTGAGCTTGTCGAAGGCGGTTCCGTAGGGGACGGGTTTCCCGTCCCGTCGGCGAACGGGCGAGGAGACCTCGCCCCTACGGATTGACAATGCGAAATCGCGCAGGCCTGTAGGGCCTTTGTCATTCCCGACCCACTCGGGAATCCACCGTAGGAGCACCGATATGCCCGCCGGGTGGTACAACGGGGTTTGCCGATGTCAAAGCCCTACGGAACGAAAACAGCACGAACACAGAGGGGTCTCCCCTACGGATTGAAATGGCAGCGAGGTTGAAATTTATTTCCGCGCCCTTTGGCCTGCAACAACAGAAAAAGACGCGGCTCGTCGGGAGAGGCCTCCAATGCCGGAGCGGTGGAACGAAGAATGGGTTGTCGAACCATTTAACATTAAAGCATATATTGCACACCTCGAGGTAGCCTTTACGGCTCCCTTTTTTTATCCTGCTTTCTAAAGGCGGCGGCAAATGCAGCGAAGATATCCTCGACAGCCAAGATTCTAAGACCTTCGATTTTTGCCAATTTGGCTTGCCCTGCAGGCATAATAATATTCGAGAAACCGAGTCTCGCGGCCTCTTTTAACCTCGGGGTAATTCTTGAGGTTGACCTAAGTTCACCGGTTAGACCAATTTCCCCGAAAACGGCAATTTTGGGCGAAATAGGAATATCCTGCATACTACCGGCTATGGCGAGTGCGATTCCCAAGTCGGATGTCCGCTCATCAAGTGTTACACCACCAACAACATTGATAAAAAGGTCCTGGCGTGACAGGGGAAACCCTGCGCGCCTTTCGAGTATTGCAACAAGCAACATAAATCTACGCGGATCGAAGCCTTGAACGACGCGTTGTGGTGAGCTATAAGCTGTTGGAGAAGCTAAGGCTTGAATCTCCACAAAAAGCGGGCGTGCTCCCTCGAGTCCGGCAAAAACGACGGAACCGGGGACAGGTTCTTTATGTTGATTAATAAACGCTGATGATGGGTTTTCAACCTCGATCAAACCATCCGAGGCCATTGAGAAAACACCTATTTCGCCTGTGCTTCCAAAGCGGTTTTTCGATGTGCGAAGGATACGCAATTCACTATGGCGGTCGCCCTCGAGGGTTAGGACGACATCGACTGCGTGTTCGAGAACACGTGGCCCGGCGATAACGCCGGATTTTGTTACATGCCCTATCATAAACACAGAAATATTATGTTTTTTTGCTACTTCGATAAAAAGCGAGGCGCATTGACGCACTTGCGCGACATTGCCCGGCGTGCTTTCAAGGGCTGAGGATGCCATTGATTGTATTGAATCGACTATAACTATGTTGTAATCGGCAGCGAATCCAGCAGCTATCTCGGCAGATGTTTCAGCAAGCAGGTCGAGATTATTTTCGCATTTATGTTTTAATCGTTCAGCGCGAACCTTGACCTGAGAAGCCGACTCCTCTCCAGTAATATATAGGACCTTCATGCCCTCTACGGCCATTTCTATCGCTGATTGAAGGAGTAATGTCGATTTACCTATACCCGGCTCGCCAGCGACGAGAATCGCGCTTCCCGGCATAACTCCCCCGCCGAAAACTCTATCGATTTCCTTAAAACCCGCTGAAATTCGTTTTGTATTATCCATTCCTACCGAAGAAATGGGTATTGGCCGAGTCGATGAATACCTTTTAACTGCAGACACTTTAGATTCAACAACAACCTCTTCGATCAGCGTGTTCCATTCACCGCAGTTGTCACATTTGCCTTGCCATCTTAGATGTTTATGTCCACATGACTGACATACATATCGAATTTTCTCTTTTTTTGCCATTTCACCTCGATTTTTTTTGAAATATAGTTTGTCCTTTAAATTATTCAATCAAAATTTCCCCTATTCCGATATTTCAGTCATATAAGAATTTACTTTTATCTAACGATATAAGGCAAATAAATTATTCTTATCATTGGATAATTTATTATAGATACCACTCCCCCGGCAGCGCTGTCACGGTTTTTGCTATTTTATAAGTTTAGAAATAGCAGTCCTCTTTCTTGGGCAAAAATCCCCTATCCCTTTCCCACTCTGTCACAAAATTTGTTTTGTCAAATTTTGCGCCATCGTCTTCCCCCGCGCCAGCGCTCGTCTTTGCATTTCTTTTTTCTTATTAAGATATTTAATCTTTATAAAAACACCTTTACAAAAGGGTTTTTGACTCATAATTTAGTTTATTATGAAAAAGGCAATAATTATAGTATTGGATGGTGTTGGGATTGCAGAGGCGCCCGACGCTGATGATTACAACGATCTTGGAAGTGCCACTCTTCCACATACTGCTGCTGCAGTTGGGGGTTTAGAGCTCCCGAATTTAGGAAGACTTGGTCTTGGCAACCTTGGAGATATTCCTGGCACTCCGCCCAGCGACATTATTGAGGGAGCTTACACGCGGATGATTCCCCAGTCCAAGGGTAAAGACTCTACCACAGGTCATTGGGAGTTGGCTGGTTTGATCACTCGCGAACCATTTCCGGTTTTCCCGTATGGTTTTCCTTTGGATATTATGTTTACATTTGAGTCCAAGATTGGTCGCGGGACTTTAGGAAACGTAGTTGCCAGTGGAACCGAGATAATTGAGAAACTCGGAGCAGAACATGTTTCAACAGGCAAGCCCATAATTTATACGAGTGCGGACTCGGTCTTCCAGATAGCGGCTCATGAAGACATAGTTCCAGTGGGTCTTTTATATGACTGGTGCAGGATCGCTCGTAAAATACTTACTGGAGACTTAGGTGTAAGTCGTGTTATTGCAAGGCCTTTCATAGGTTCGAATAACAATTTTGTCCGAACGCCAAAACGCAGGGATTTCTCCCTCGAGCCTCAAGGGCCGACCCTTTTGACTCATGTTGAAAGAGCCGGTTTACCTGTAGTTTCAGTTGGCAAGATCATGGATTTATTTGCTGGTATCGGGATAACCGAACCGGTCTTCACACATTCCAATTCTGAGGGTATTTCTGAAACTAGGATGTTAATTAAGGAATTTGACAGAGGACTTATCTTTACTAACCTAGTTGATTTTGACATGCTTTGGGGCCATCGCAACGATCCTCGTGGACTTGCACAAGGCCTTCGTGAATTTGATGATTCTCTTCCCTCTATAATGGGCGCGATGGGTGAAGATGACCTTTTATTTATTACGGCTGATCATGGTAATGATCCCACGACACCCAGCACAGACCATAGCAGAGAGCTTGTTCCACTCATTGCTTGGGGTCATAATCTTATTCCTGGGGCATTACCTGATAGAAATTCTTTTGCCGACCTCGGGCAAACAATCGCTGAATTTCTTGAAACCGAACCTACCCGCGACGGCGTGAGTTTCCTTCATGATATTTTACCATAAAAAAAGGTAATCATATTCAATGGAGAAAGAATGAAGATTAATAAACTTATTTTTTTTGCGATCTTATTAATTGCGATCTCTATATTCTCAGAAGAAAGGACTCTCGTTGGTTCAAACCTTACTAGCGGTGGTTTTGGTTGTGTTTCTTCTAGACTCACCACAATTGATGGCAATTTTGCGGTCATGATTGGTGGTCGCGGGGGTTGGATAATCGATCACAAATTCAGTATTGGATATGGAAGCTACGAACTTTGGGAGAAAATCGATGCCGATCCGGTCCCCGGTTACGATGATGACTTAAAGCTGGATTTCGGTTATAGGGGCATTGAATTCGAGTATATTCATCGCTCTGAGGCGCTGTATCATTTTACAGCAAGGCTACTTGTGGGGTGGGGTGAAGCAAGATTGGTTAATACACATAACGATGGCGATAGGGCTGTTCTTACCGATGGATTATTCGTGAGCGAGATTACGCTTGGTGGGGAATTGAATCTAACGAGTTGGATGCGTTCCTATATAGCTGCTGGTTATCATAGGTCATTTGATGTCGATATCGAGAACTACAATGAAGGTGATTTCAGTGGCCCATCGATGGAATTTGGTCTCAAATTCGGCGGGAATATGTAAAAACCCAAATTTCAGAAATAACTTGATAATTGCCTTTTTAAGGAAGATATTTTCTGATTGTTATCCAGGACTTTTTGAAAGAAGAAAAAATGCCCATTTTTGATATTTTATCAAACGATATTGGAATAGACCTCGGAACAGCCAACACCCTTGTTTTCGTTAAAGGGCGAGGTATTATTCTTAATGAACCGTCAGTAGTGGCAGTCGAGAACGAAACCGGCAAAGTTATAGCCATCGGCCATGATGCCCGAGAAATGCTCGGAAGAACCCCCGGTCATATCCGTGCTGTTCGCCCACTTAAAGACGGTGTAATTGCTGATTTTACTATGACCGAGGAGATGCTCCGCGAGTTCATACGCAGGGTAATCCGCAAGAGATTTCTTATAAAACCTAAAATTGTAATTTCAGTTCCTTCGGGGATCACCGAGGTGGAGAGACGTGCGGTTACGGAATCGGCTGAAAATGCAGGAGCTCGCGATGTTTTTCTTGTTAACGAACCTATGGCTGGAGCTATAGGCGTGGGAATTCCGGTCGAGGAACCCCGAGGGAACATGATAATCGATATTGGCGGAGGAACCAGTGAGATAGCAGTTATCGCTCTTTCGGGGATCGTTAACAATACGAGTATCCGTATCGCCGGCGACGAAATGGACGAGGCTATTATAAATTATCTTAAGAAGAAGTATAATCTTGCAATTGGCGAGAACACCGCAGAAAGGGTTAAGAGAGAAATAGGCTCCGCCTATCCTTTACCCGGCGGAGAAGAGTATGTCGATGTTAAGGGCCGCGATGTTGTAGATGGCTTACCTAAGACCCTCAAGATTTCCAGTGCTGAGATCCGTGAAGGTCTCGAGGAGCCGGTTCGCCTTATTATGCACGCACTAAGGCAGGCTCTTGAAGCTACACCTCCGGAGCTTGCCAGCGACATTGTTGACCGAGGGATTATTATGACGGGGGGTGGATGTATGCTCCGCGGTCTAGATCAAAAAATACGTGAAGAGACCAATCTTCCGGTATATATTGTCGATGATCCTCTCACTTGCGTTGTAATGGGAACGGGTAGAATCATAAATGACACCACAAAATACAACAAGCTTTTGGCCAGAGAGAAAAGATAATGGATATTGAACCCGAATTTGATCTTAATAAAGCTCTCACTTACATTGCAGATTTTCTTCCTACAAGACTTCCTCTAGAGACAGACGGTTCCGATATTGAGGGTGTTAATATTAATCCAACCCTCGGGCAAATTCCACTGGCATTAGCCGAAGTCATAATCTATTCCAAAAAACCTCAAAGAATTCTGGAGATAGGAACTAGTGTTGCTGAAACGACGATTGCGCTTGGTTATGCCGCTAAGACATACGGCGGAGAGGTAACAACAGTCGAGATTAACCGCCGAATAGCCAGCGCCGCAATAAGAAATATTCAGCATGCTGACATACAAGAGTCGGTGAGGCTTTCAGTCGGAGATGGTGCTAATATTATTAGCCAATTTAACGGGCCTTTCGGTTTTATTATTCAAGACGGCGCAAAAAACCTCTATGTTCCTATGCTCGAGCGCCTTATTGACCTTATGGAACCGGGCGGGATACTTCTTTCCGATGACGTTTTATTTCCTATCATGTTCGACAATCCTCGTGTTAAGGAACTCGACGACTATAACCACGCCCTCAGGGACAATTCACGCCTTAAAACTGTATGGCTTCCCATTGGAGACGGAGTAGCTCTTAGCACGAGAATATAATTTTATTTCACCGCCACCTCCACGCTGTCACGATTTTTGCTATTTCGCATACTCGACTTTGATATTTATTTATTTTCGCGCAAAAATCCCTTTCACCTTCCACGCTGTCACGAAATTTGTGTAAAGTCAAATTTCGTTCCATCGTCCTCACCCGCGCCAGCGTCCCCGCCTTTTTTTTCTTTTAGAATTGCTTTTGTGGTTTTATTGAAAAAGTGATAATTACATATATATTTGATTCTATGAAAAGTATTATTTTTAGTGTTGTTTTTTACTTAGGCCTATCCTATGGAAATTGCACGATAGGGGTTGCTTCTGGTTCGGTGACGTGTGATGGTAGGCCTTTGGCGTTCAAAACCCGTGACACTTCCTCATGGAGTCTTGAATATAAGGTTCAGACACCTTCGGGCTATTATGCTTATGCTGGAAATACTTCTGTGGGTTCTTCGGGCGTGTGGTTCGGTCTTAGTGAAGCAGGTTTTGGTATCACTCAATCGGCGGCTTATAATTTATCTGGTGGTTGGAGTGGTTTAACTAACAGCAGTATGATGAACTATTCTTTAGAGCTTTGTTCGACGGTTGATGACTTCGAGGACATTTTGATATCGACAAATTCGTCTGGTAGGTCCACAGCCGCGAACTATGCAGTTTTTGATGCATATGGTGGTGCGGCGATATTTGAGTGTGCACCGCATGAATATGCGCGTTACGATACTGATTCACTGGGAATTGCCACTCATGGGAATTTTTCTTATATTGGGTCCTCGGGCAGAGTTGGTCAGAATCGCATGGACAGGGCATATTTGCTTATGATTGAGGCTATTTCTGGTGATTCGTTAGATGCTACTTTTATTGCGAAACATGTCATATCTGATCTTTATTTAACCGGTCAAGATCCTTATCCCTTGCCATGGACTGGCATTTTTTCTGGCCTTCCTGCGGGATGGATAGACACTGGACCTTTCCGGGAAACCCAAACAATTTGCAATGCAAACACACATGCTGCAGGTATTGCTCAGGGCGTGGCAATAGGCGAGAATCCTGAAAACTCGGTTCTTTGGTGTATATTTGCATCCCCTGTTTCATCTGTTCTTTTCCCTCTTTTCCCTGCAGCGTATGATGAGCCGCCGGAGGGCATAGGTTCTTCGTCCGCCATGTTTGTTGCGTGCAAAGCCAAATACGACTCTCTTTTTTCTCATTCATCGATTGATTATTGGCTCGACGCAAGTTATCTTTTTGACAGTCTAGGGAATGGTGTGCTCACTTATGTTCCGGTTATCATCGATTGGGCATATGATTCGGTTTCGACACAGCTTTCAGCGTGGACATCCTCGACACCTTCGACTTTAGATAGAGCGGATTTTCAAGATGAAATGACTAGCTTGATTCTGGCCGCATACTTAAGCGGAACTCCATTGAACATCGACGAAATACCAGATATTCCAAGCGAAATTTGTCTCTCTGCCTATCCAAATCCCTTTAACTCGTCATGTTTGATAGAACTCTCCTCCACTTTTGATGAGGATAAAGAAATATTTGTTATCGACATTGCAGGAAGAATATCCGATAAGATATTATTATCGGCTGGTTCTCACACGGCGCATTGGACACCCACAGACGCAACACCATCGGGCCTTTATCTACTCCAAATTTCTGCCAAAAAACTCATTTCAAAAAGAGTATCCTATATTAAGTAATAAACTCATTATCTCGCCATATAGGCAGGGATGTTCGATATAGTTGTATTGAGCCACTGATTTGCTCAGTAAGGGAATTGTGCGATTATGGTCTTTGCGGCGATGGCGCGCCGATGAGCCATGAAACGGAATCTTGAATATAAGCGGAATCCGCCGGCAATTCTGGCACCGTCACGCTATCGACGATACCGCCACCCGGTTCGAATAATGCTATCCATTCACCGCCCGCGCTAATGCGGAAATCGGCGTGAAAATCGCCTTGTTCGGGTTCTGCGTCGCACCAAATCAGCAAAACCGTGTCCGGTTGGATTAAAGTGAAGTTCGGAAAAATGTATTTCAGTGTGTCAGGATCGTCGGTCAAGGCAAAACCCGAAATATCGACAGCAGTGTCCTGCGAATTGTAGATTTCGACATAATCGTCGAAATCGCCGTGCTCGTCGGTGCAAATCGAGACATTATTTGAGACTATTTCGGACATGATAACGATATGCCAAACATCGACCGGCTCCGGCCCCGGCTCGTTCGGGGATCTCGTGCATCCGGCGAAGGCGATCAGCAGAATAAGCGATAGCAGCATGATAACCGGTTTCATTTAGAACCTCGCGTGAACCTGAATTGTAATTTCGGTGTGCGGCGTTTCGTATTCGTCGTCGATATAACTTGCCTGGACTTTTAAGCGTGTTCCTTCGATAGGCTCGAAACCTAATCCTAAATGAGTCCTTTTTTTGTTATCCGAAAGATCGTGGAAAAGCGGATCCATGCCGTCCTCAAAACTATAATAATGTTTCCTTAAACAGTGCTCATATTGCAGATATGGTTGGAATTTGCCGAACGCGTATCGCGCCCAGAGTTCGTAGCCATTGAAATCATCGTTCGACACGACGTCGTTTCCGGCGATATATTCACCGCCCAATTCGAGATCGCCAGACGATGCTGTCGCCCCGATATTCCATGCGTCCCGCCATTCGAGACCGAGGGTGTCCAATCCGGTGCCGTAGCTCCCAATTAAATCGACGAATTTTGAAGGCGAGTATATCAATCGTCCGGCGAACTGTTTTTCGCTGGTGATGGCGTCTCCCCCGTTTCCGTTGTAAAGGCCGAGGTCGTATTCGATTTGATACGGCTCTTGAAAGAGCTTCCCGGAAATCCAAACACCTATATCGCGGTCGAGATAGCCGGCGTCGTCGAGAATATCGTGAATTTCGGTCCAATCCGCTGCGGGGACATCGCTCAAGCCAAGCAAATCCTCGAGGCCGATAGGTTTTCTTCTTTGCCCAATACCGATTTCGAGCGGGCGACCATATTTATACCGGATTACGGCATCCTTGAGTTCCGCAAAACCGGAATTCAGATCGAAGGATATTCTCGCCGAGAATGTTGACAAGGAATCAAATTCGACCTTTATTTTCGGCCTAACTCGGTCTATAAAAAATTCGTTATTTGGGTAAATCTCGCGTGAATCCCAACGCCAACCGGCGATAACCTCTCCACCAACATCGATATCCACCTTGGCAAAGGATATTACTGCGCATAAAAGTAGTATAGGAAATATGATGTTTCGTGTTTTCATTATTTTATTTCGAAATCATCGAAGGTCGAGCTTTTATCTTGCTTCCATTGAACCCTTATTACATCGTCTGAAGCGAGTTTTTCGGCAAGGAAATTCCTGTCGATATTTCCGAAAATCTCGACCTCGATCTCGGTCTGATCGCTTTCGGGGCCTTTATCGGCGACCACCCTTTTTATCTTATAGCCGACATCCTCTTTGAATAGAAACTCCTTGATCAGCGTGAGGGTTTCGTCCGGCTCCATTGTCCTGACCCTCAGGTTCCATGTCCAATTGGTCGGGAACAGGGCCTTTTTCATGCCGGACGGAATGTGCTCGATAAGGTTGATTACCACGACGATGTATAACGAGGCGATTATCGCGAGTGGATACAAGCCCACGCCGCATGCCATTCCTATGCCGAGGGCGATAACGAGCGAACTGGCTTCCTTCGGGGATTTAAGTGAATATCGATATCGGACGATAGATGCCGCACCCATCAGCCCGAATGCGCGCGCGATTTGACTGCCGATTATCATCATCATGAGCGCCGACGCCGCCGAAAGGACAATATGGGCTTCTGTGAAGTCCATCTGCGCACTTCCACCCCGCCTACGATAGCTCACTAAACCGGAAAGCACCGACGCGAGAAACAGCGTCGCGAGAATATTAAGGGCCTCACTCCAGTCGGTGTCCCATAGGGTCTTGCGGGGAGCACCGCCTTTGTCGGGCGGGCCTTCGATAGGCGAATCCGAATTTTCCTCTAAAAATTCGATCGATCCGCTTTGTGCGAATGCTGTCGCCGAATTTAAAAAATGACCGGCGTCCGGTATCAGAACGAGAATTAAGATAAGTCCCGATAAAATAAAAAATATTTGGGATTTACGACCGATTTTCAAAAAAATATTTTTCATAAGAATAGGCCATCTTTATTAGATTCATTTTTTGTTTTTATCCTCTCCATCCGGTTTCTATCAACTAAAACATCAATCCTGAATTGCTGCTCAAATAGGTCTTTTTTCGACAGAACATCCTTCCTCTCGGCCTTAGCCTTATTAACAGAGTTTATGTCGAGAACAAGCGCACCCATCTCCCTCGATACACGTAGTTTTGCGCTGACCTGTTTATTCGAGGAGTCCAGCGCATCTGCGACGCGTAATATAGCCGATAAACGCCGAACGGCAAGTTGTTCTTCCGCGCAGAGCTTCCATTGCCGAACATTATCGAGCGAATATGCGGAACCGTTGTGATAAAGAGCGATAATCGCAACGATGCGCTTATCCCTTTCTGTAAGTTCGGTGAATTCGTAATCCATGATTATATTATAGCTATGTTTTTCGTGCTCGGGACCCACCGAACGGCCAACATCGTGTAATAGCGCTGCGTATTCAAGCAAATCTCTCGCTGTTTTTCCGAGTCGGTGAATATCCACAGTTGCGTCGAAAATTTGGCCGGCAAATTCGCGGACTTTTTGCGCGTGTTCAAAATAGCCGTTATGCTGATGGTATAGCTCGAGAACTTCCTTTAAACGCTTATTTATCGGATAGTTTTCGGAACTGATATTGATAACCTCAGAGACGATTTTGGAAATCGGTTCGTAAAGTTCGGTATGGTCGCGATTACCCTTTAACAGTGAAATCCCGTCGGCTTTAACGATCTCCTGATAAGCCGAAATAGCATTTCGCTGATAAAAATCGAAACTCGTCTCGACATCGCGTGTGAAACCTATATCGAGGCCGGTATAAATCGATTCCTCCGCAAGCAAACTCGTGAAATCTATGCGTTCGAGCAAAATCTCGAACGGCGTATCGATATAAATAGTCAAGTCCGGTCGAACTCCGAACCCGCCAAGCGTCTCGATCAACCAATCCCGGTCCATTCCGCGCAATAAACCGCAAACGAGTGTCGTGATAAAATATCTGTTTAAAAGCACTATCGCCCCTCGCTTTAAAGCTGGCAATACCTCGATCTCGAGAATATAGGCCATCTCGCTCGCGGTGAGCATCACATTCGTGGAAGTAGATAGTGCATTCTTCTGGGCGGCGCGATCCATGATCTCCGTGGTTATCCATGTTTCGCCCATGCCCGATTTGACTACATCAACATTGCGAACCTGAAGCCAGTCATAGAGTGCGTTAACCTGATGCGTAACTCCGGCGTGGTGCGCCCCCTCGATAACGATTAGTTTTCCGGGAAGGTTATGCTTTGGGAGTTTGCTAATAAATGAACCATTAGAGAGATTCAATTCGGTAGGATTCTTTCCAAAACAGCTCCCCTTAAACAATTCCACGCCTTTGTCATCTCGGGTTTCACGCTTTAAAGAAGAGGTTTTTAGAAGCGGTTCGACCTCCGTTAAAATAGAGTCGAATATCTGGTCTTCATCTCGATCCATCTCGATCGGTGTCAAAATTCCCTTATCGACTAACTTCGCATACGCCTTATCTACTCTGCCCTGGAATTCCCTAAACGATTGCGTCGGATCGGTTTCGCCGGAAACATCCATCCCGGACTCGTAGAACTTGGGCACATTTCCGTTTTTCTTCATCGCGCGTTTTAGCGCTACTTCCACAGGAACACGGCATAGAAACGCTAAGTCCGGTTCGATTGCGAGAGAAAAAATCCGCTTTACCCATTCAGCATCGATACCGCGCGCTTCATCGCGTGCAAGTGCAGTATATGAATATCGGTCGGCGATAACGATTTTACCTGCATTAAGCGACGGGATAATTATATTTTCGAGCCTGTTGAAGAAATCGGCGGCGTGGAGTGCGCTGAAGCAGTTTGGCGTAAGCAGTTGAGCGCGCTTGGCGTTTTTAATCGCTTTACCGATATATTTACTAGAATTCCAACTTGTAACGACAACCTTATTTCCCTTACTTTCAAGATAGTCGGCAAGTCGTTTTACCTGCGTGCTTTTTCCAGCACCATCGAGGCCCTCGAAGACGAGCAGCAGTCCGCGGCTATCAGTATCTCTCTGGATTTCATGTTTAGTATTATTTTTCATTTCTCCTCGTTTATTTTACGCTCTCCATTTAGCCACATAGTAAAAAGTTTTTTATTTTAAATAGATAATTTTCTTCGATAGAGAAATATCTCCTGTTTTAACCCGGGCAAGATATACACCGGATCCGACCGTTTCGTCCGGTGTCCAAATTAATTCGCTCGCCCCGTCATTGCGAGCCTGCCAGTCGGCGCTTGCCGACCGAAGGGCGTGGCAATCTGTTTCTGATAAAGGCGAGATTGCCGCGTCGGGCGTTGCCCTCCTCGCAATGACGTCTATACGCCGTCCGGCGATGTCGAATATCTCAATTTCTGGATTCCCGCTTTCGTTGGAATGACAATCGACGGAAATATTAACCGCAGAATTGAACGGATTCGGGTAGGCGCCGATATTATATTCTTCCGGTAGATTAGACTGGTCGTCAATTCCAATCGATTCTACATCGCGCACGCAACGGACATAGTTTTCCACACGGATTATATCCCCTTGCGGTCCGTGGCCGTGGACCGGATTGCCCAGCGAATCCACGCCGAGATAAAAATCGAGGGGCGAGCCACTTTTTGGGTCGCTACGCTGCGCGCCCGCACCGTGAACATCGATATAGGAATAATAGGTTCTTCCGGGAAGTTGCATCCAACCTGCGGCACGACCGAAGCAAATATAAGCCGCCGAAGCACCGCCGTAAACCGTCGCGTGAGTTGTGCCGGTCCAGAACCATGGGTAATCTATCGCGCCGGCTTCATTCGTTATAGAGGCGCAATCGAACATCGGGTCGATAGCAGCGCCAGTTGTGCCGGGAGAGCGGCTATAATCGAGAATGCTCTGAAGTCCCTTCGCATTCGGAAGGCGCCAGTCGTCATGGCCTGCCACGGTGAGCGTTTCGGCGTATTCGAGAGCGTCTTCCCAGCTCATACTTCCTGCGCTGTGACCTTTCTGCCACATCAGGCCGGTCGCGCTGTCGGTGAGAGTACCGTCGCCGTTATCCGAAAAATCGTTCAAGCCGTAGTCTGCATTTCCACGTACGCAAATAAGCGTGAAGGTCTTGTCGCCCATCGGCATTGCGGTATCATAACCTTTGATTCGGCCATCGGCGAAGTTCACTCCGAATAGTTTTGGCACACCGGGGATTGTATATTCATTATAAACGTTACTCGATGCGTATTGCGAATCGATAGGTCTTTCGCCCGCCAGAGTGTCGCCGTATGCAAAATCGAAAACATCGTCATCGATGAAGGGCTGCACTGCATCAAGAGAGCCGGTATATCCGCTGATGTCTTGCCCGTTGAACTTTATCAGCGAATACTGTTCTTTAATCGTCGGCACGCGCCAGTCGCTGTATCCGCCGAAGCTTGCAGCATTGAGGACATCCGGGTAGGTCTGAACCTCGGTCCAGGTGAGTTTATCGTCGGCGTCCGTGTCGCCGTCGTCATCGGTGTCCGGGGTTTGTTGCCATGTCAGGCCTGTGACGTTGTCATAGACCGTAAGTCCGTCGCCGCTAATAGTGTAGCTCGGCGCGTTGCCGTCATATTGTGCGTCCTGACCGTAGAATGCCGCGCCGGGGGATGGGGGCGAGATAACGCTCGAATTATCGTAGCACTCCTCCTGCCCGGTATCGACGATTGGGTAAGTGACCGCGAAAGTGGATAAACCTAGGGCTAAAGTTGCGAGAAGTAATATATAGGCATGTCTTAATTTCATCTCATCCTTCTAACGTAAAAAATTTACTTTAAATACACTATTCTCGTCGTAACCTCATTGTCCGCGGCTTTTACCCGCACAAGATATACCCCGGAGGTGATATTTTCGACCGGTTGCCAGATTGCCTTCGTAGGGGCAGGCCCGTGTGCCTGCCCTTGTGGGCGAGCACATGGGGTCGTCCCTACGGAAATATTATCGACCATGCGTCCATTCACATCGAATATCTCTATTTTCGCGCCCGCCGTTGCGGTGATTGATACCGCCGAATTGAACGGATTCGGAAAAACCGAAATTGACAGCTCCTTCGGCAATTCTACAGCCTCTTCGACCGAGACAGACCACATATTCTCCTCTTCCGGTGTAGCTACCGAGCAAATCTGCCACGTCACGCCACCATTTGGGTAGCGGCCCCAGCTGCTATCGGTAGGCATTGCAGTCCAGCTCACGCTATCGCACAGTTGCGCTCCAATGAAATCGGAGCCGGATAACGCAAGCTCCTCGCCACCAGCGGAGAGTTTGAAACTCGTATGCAAATCCCCCTGCTCGGGATCGCTATCCGCCCATACGAGAAGGTAGCCGTCCGAAGGAACCGTCGTCCCGTTCGGAAAACTCCACTTGCGCGGCTCGGTAACATCGTCCGAAACCCACCAATTAGATATATCCACCGTCGTATCGCCGGGGTTGTAGATTTCGAACCAATCGTCGAATTCGCCCATCTCGTCGGCGATAATCGTGTCGTTGTCCGCCATGACCTCGTTTATCAGGACTGCGCCGGAAACATTCACGGGATCGCACGGCCCAATTACCGACGCCAGATAAATCCCCCGGTCATAAATGAAATCGCGCAAACCGGGTATAGTCGAGCTTCCGGGAGGATGTCCGCCACCGCTGACAATATCGTCGTCGAGATTCGTCTCGAAATCGGCGTTTGTGAACATTTTATTATCATCTGCATAAACATAAGGTCGAACCAAATCGGCCACAACCGTGACCCGTGCCGCGAAAGTCGAATATTCGAGGGTCGTTTCGAGAAGCTCGTGAATCGCGCAATCCACAAGGCGCGCGAACGGCGTCCAATCATCGAAAAGCCTTTCCGCTAAAGGCCTATCGGATGACATCCAATCGATAGCCATCGTGCGCATTGCGGATCCGCTCATCCCAAAGCTGAAAACCCCGAAGGCCTCATTGACATCCTGGACGATATATCGTCCGATAGTATCCGAGTCAAAATACAGATAATAATTATGTCCGGTGCCCTGATAGCTGTCGAGGTTCACCAGAAACGTATTCGCGGCCCACATTCTCGCGAAACCGATAGCGTCGAACCATTCATTAATGCCGCCGAAATCCGTATCGCTCGAGTTGTTGAGAAAATTGCAGAATTCGATTAGGTCGGTCCAATCGTCCGCAGTTTCGTTAGTTGCCTTCTCGTAATGCGTTCGATAGGCGGATACCGTCCATCCAAACCATTCGAGAGTGCCGTTGGGGTCGCCCTTATATAGATTGCAGTCGTTCTCGCCAAAGAACCGCGTGAGAGCGTCCTTGTTTATCGGATCGACAGTCGTATAAAATCCCCAGTATTCGTCGTTATAATAAACAACGGACCAGGTCGCCCTCGGACACGGAACGCCGAGACCGTGGAAAATCTCCGTGGCGAGCTTTTCCCGCAGGAACGTCGGGTCTTTGAAACCGTTATTATAGCTAAGGCGCTCGTTACCGCGATAATCCCTGTCCTCGATATATTCGTCGATCTTCAAGTGGAACGGCTTTTTGTTTCCGGGATGGCCATAAGAGCTGTTGCCTTTAAGGCGAATGCCCACGCTGTCGAGCGTATCCACGGCGTCGAAAACGACGCTGCACATGATATATTCCTCGGTAGTGTGCGTCGCATCCAGCGCCGGCCAAAAATCCGGTTCGTCGAAATAGACACGCACCGTATGGACTGTATCGCTGAAAAAATCCGCGAATAGAGGAGATAGAAGCGGCAACCCTATCAATATGAAAATAAGTAGTAATCTATTCTTTCTCGTTTCAATCATCGATCTCTCCTTCTATTGAATTACTTCAGATAAACGATTTTTTCTGTTACAGATTTATTGTCCACATTAAGATTCACAAAATATGTTCCGGAACCAACAGAATCCCCCGGATTCCAAATCACAGAACCGACCTTTACACCCACACTCTTCGAGGCCGGTAATACGATACTCGAAACAAGTCTTCCTGAAATATCGATTACTTTTATATCGAGTGAAACATCGGCTCCGATGCTGGATGAGTATTCGACCTGCATCTTGACCGTCGAATTGAACGGATTCGGATATGCCAACAGCGAAAAGACCTCCGGTAAAACATCATTTGAAACGAATATCGAACCCCAGATATTCTCCGCCCCCGGAGTTGCCTCGACGCATATCTGCCAAGTCGCGCCGCTGTTCGGATAACGGCCGAAACTGCTGTCGGTGGGCATGACCGTCCAACTCACGCTGTCACATAATCCCGTGCCGATAAAATCGGAGCCGGATAGGGCAAGCTCTTCGCCATCTGCGGAGAGTTTGAAGCTCGTGTGCAAATCGCCCTGTTCGGGGTCGCTGTCTGCCCATACGAGAAGGTAGCCGTCCGAAGGAACCGTCGTCCCGTTCGGAAAACTCCACTTGCGCGGCTCGGTAACATCGTCCGAAACCCACCAATTAGATATATCCACCGTCGTATCGCCGGGGTTGTAGATTTCGAACCAGTCGTCGAATTCGCCCATTTCGTCGGCGATTGTCGTGTCGTTATCCGCCATAACCTCGTTTATCAAAATCGCACCGGAAACATCAACCTCATCGCAAGGCCCGATATGACCGGAAATATACAAAGATCGGTCGGCGGTGAAATCGCGCACACCGGGGATAAGTCTCACATGAGGCGGGCTTCCCACTACAATATCGTCATCGAGATTCGCCTCGAAATTGGCGTTAGTATATTGTTTGTTCAAATCGGCATATACAAAGGGACGGACGAGATCGGCGAGTTCAGTCACGCGGGCGTCGAATGTCGTGGCTTCGAGTGTGGTTTCAAGAAGTTCGTGCAGCGCGCAATCCACGAGTCCTCGGAACGGCGGCCAGTTATCGAAAAGCCTCTCGGCAAGCGGTCGCCCGGATGAATCCGGCAGTCCGCCGGAATTATACCAGTCTATAGGCAACTCCCTAAGCTCGGTGGCATCGAAACCATACTTGTTGAAGACTCCGAACGCCAGATTCAGGTCATAGACGATGTATCGTCCGATCGTGTCGTAATCGAAGCATAAAAAATAGTTGCGTCCGAAACCTTGATAGCTGTCGAGGTTCACGAGAAAAGTATTCGCTGCCCACGCACGCGCGAAGCCGACGGCATCGAAACGGTCGCAAATCCCTGCGGCGAAAGTGCTGTCGTCCGTATGGTTGAGGAAATCCAAAAAATCGATAAGGTCGAGCCAATCGTCCGCGCTTTCGTTGGCAGAGATTTGATATCTGCTCATATACGGGGCAACGCCCGGACCGAGCCATTCGAGCGAAGCCAACCTATCGCAATTGTATAGGTTGCCATCGTTATATCCAAAAAAGCGGGTCATTGCCTGTTTGTTCGTCGGATCGACGGTCGAATAGAATCCCCAATATATGTCGTTGTAATAGACTACCGACCAGCTCGCCCTCGGACATGGAACGCCCAAACCGTGGAAAATCTCCGTAGCGAGTTTCTCGCGTATAAATGTCGGATCGTTGTAGCAATTGTTGAACGATATCCGCTCGTTGCCGAGATAATCCATATCGTCGATGTATTCGTCGAATTTTAGGTGAAACGGCTTTTTCCTACCCGGATGGTTATACGAACTGTTGCCTTTAATACGGATACCCACGTTATCGAGCGTATCGATCCCGTCTATCACGACGTCACAGATGATATAATCCCCGGTTTCGTGCGTGGAATCCAGCGTTTCCCAAAAATCCGGGTCGTCGAAATAGACGCGCACGGTGTGGACGGTATCGCCAAAAAAAGACGCCATCAAAGAAAATACAACTATACTTAAAACAAATGTCATTAATATTAATCGCTTCATCCTATTCGCTCCATTATTTATATTTTTATTTCTATGATTTTGACGATTTAAACTGTATAAGGTTTATTTTACCATGAATATTTAAAACACTTTTCTTTTGCATTATTTATGCCATTATCTTATCTATTCTTATCTCTTTACAATACAATCAGTTATATGCTTTTTAGATTAATATATGTTGTTTTATCATTAAATATTGTTACAATATGATAACACTATTAATATTTTTCTCACTATTACATTATTACATATAGTGTTATAGTGTTATAGTTTGCTATAGGTGTTATATAATAATAACACCTGTTCCATCTAACTATATATCTTCATTTAAATCAATATGTTACAACTATTAGAATATAACTCATAGGCTGGCGCGGGAATGGGGAAAACAACAACCAATTTGCATATACCAATAGGCAAGATGGGAGGGGTGGCTTTTTGCGTCCGGGATGGCGAAGAAAAAATAGAAAAAGATAGATCAAAATAAATATGAATAAACCTTCATTTTACAATAATTCAAGGACTTAGCAAAAAGCGTGACAGCCATTTCGTAGGATAAAAAAAGGGCGCCCTTAGGCGCCCTTGAAGCCACTTATGTGGCTATATATTCATTATTTCATCCTCTTTTTTCCTCTTAAGCTCGTCGATCTTATTCGAGTAATCGTCCGTAAACTCCTGTATCTCATCACTTCCACGCTTGGCATTATCCTCGGGAATATCTCCAGACTTCTGGGCTTTCTTTATATGTTCTACTGCATCCCTACGGATGTTGCGAATAGAAACTTTTCCCTCCTCGGCAATCTTGGCGGCAACCTTAGTAAGGTCTTTCCTGCGTTCTTGAGTTAACGCAGGTATTGTAAGACGAATAACATTACCGTCACTCTGTGGCGGAAGATCAATATCCGAAGTGTTAATAGCGCGAACTATGGGATCGATAGCATTCTTGTCCCATGGCTGAATAACAATAAGTCTTGCCTCAGGGATAGCAATCGAAGCTACCTGATTAATGGGCATCTCCGTGCCATAATAATCGACTCTTATCCCTTCAAGGATCGCACTCGATGCCTTGCCGGTGCGAAGTTTAGCTAAATCCTTAGCAATTGCATCCAGCGCCTTTGACATTCTATCCTTTGTTTTTTCTAGTATATTATCGAGCATTTATGCCTCCTTTTTTTCCGCAGACTAAAGTCCCAATGGCATCCCCTGATAGAACACGGGAAAGATTCCCTTTTGTATTTAGATTAAAAACCACTATCGGAAGCCCGTTTTCGGCACAAAGAGCGATGGCCGTGTGATCCATAACACGCAGATCCTTTTCGATAACATCCATATAGCTAATGTGATCAAATTTTATCGCGCTTGAGCTCTTCACAGGATCGCTGTCGAACACTCCATCGACCTTGGTTCCTTTTAAAACAACTTCTGCCCCTATCTCAATAGCTCTCAGAGCTGCAGCTGTGTCTGTCGTGAAATATGGGTTTCCAGTCCCTCCGGCAAGAATGATCACTCGCCCTTTTTCAAGGTGGTGGACAGCGCGCCTCCTGATATAAGGCTCAGCAACTTGATCCATCTTTATTGCTGTGAGGACACGAGTGTGTAATCCCTTTTTTTCAAGAACAACCTGCAAAGCAAGAGCATTAATAGCAGTGGCAAGCATTCCCATATAATCGCCAGCCGCTCTGTCGAAACCGAGTTCGGTACCGGCAAGCCCACGAAAAATATTACCCCCACCAACAACAAGGCCAATTTCGGCTCCAGTTGATTTCGCTACAACTATCTCATCTGCAAGCTCGGAAATTCTCCCCGAACCTATACCATAGTTTCCTTTGCCCTGTAATCCTTCTCCGGATATTTTGAGCAAAACCCTTTTATACTTTGTTTCCATAATTTAAAAAAAACGGAGTCTATTCCCCAATCTTAAAACGCGCGAAACTGCCCAACTGTATATTTTCGCCAAGTTTTCCAATAATCTCTTGGAGCACAGTCTCGATCTTTTTATTTGAATCCTTTATTGAAGCCTGACGTAAAAGAACTACCTGATCGTAGAACTTCTCTATTTTACCGTTAACAATCCTATCGAACATAGCTTCAGGTTTGCCTGTAGCGCGCGCTTGCTCAGTATATATTTCGCGCTCTTTCTCGATAATTTTCGGATCGATTTGTTCCACTGAAACGGCCAGAGGATCCTCAGCCGCTATCTGCATAGCTATATCGTTACAGAAACCAATAAAATCCTCGGTTCGGGCAACAAAATCCGTTTCACAGAATACCTCGAGAAGGACTCCAAGTTTCGATCCCTGATGTATATAAGCGTGTATCCTGCCTTCATTTGCCTCTCTACCGAGTTTCTTTGCGGCTTTTGCAATCCCTGATTTGCGTAAGTTTTCAACCGCTTTTTCGACATCGCCACCGCTCTTGACAAGAGCATTTTTACAGTCCATCATACCTGCACCGGTCATCTTACGTAGCGTTTGAACTTGTTTCGCATCTATATTGCTCATTTCTTCCCTTTCGTGAACTTCCTTGGATTATTACTCTAAGGATAAGCTATTTGCCTTGATTTTCTTGATTATTAATAGCTTCGGGTGTCATTTCTTTGCTTCGCCGCTTTCGGCAATTCGAGATTCCTCATCTATACGCTCGAGTAACTGGCTTCCAGAAAGTCCATCGCGAACAGCATCGGCAATAGCTCCAGCAATAAGCTTTATGGACTTAATTGCATCGTCGTTGGCAGGAATGGGATAATCGATGTCTTCAGGATCGGTGTTCGTATCACAAATAGCAACTATAGGAATATGTAGTTTTTTGGCTTCACGAATAGGTATCTCTTCCTTTTTAGCGTCCACGATGAAGAGTAAATTGGGAGTCCTGTCCATATCGCTTATTCCACCAAGAACCTTAAACAATCTCCCATAATCCTTTTCAAGCTCAAGAACTTCCTTTTTAGTTAGCATATCGAAAGTTCCGTCTTCGCGTTGTTTTTCAATTTGTTTCATTCTATCCACGGAAGATCGAATAGTGCGGAAATTGGTAAGCATCCCACCTAGCCAGCGTTCTGAGACATAATACATACCACAACGCTCTGCTTCTTCCTTCATTATACTCTTAGCTTGTTTCTTCGTTCCAACAAAAAGGATGGTGCCATTATTGGAGACAGTCCTTCGGACTACCTCATATGCTTCGAGCAGACAGAACAAGGTTTTTTTCAGATCGATAAGGTGAATGCCATTTTTATGGCCAAAGATGAATTTCCCCATCTTGGGGTGCCAACGGGAGGTTTGATGGCCGAAGTGAGCACCTGCATCTAGCAGATCCTCAAGGGTCACATTAGGAAGCATTGTTTACTCCTTTTTGGGGTTAGACGACGGTCGCAAGCTTTGTTATCCGGTGCCCAATAATGGGACCCCTCCGGTGGCTTACAACTTATTAATAAAGTCCTTTATCTCTTCGAGAATTGGAAACGCTTGCGCGCCTTCGGACGACCATACTTTTTACGCTCGACCTTACGAGCATCTCTTGTAAGATACCCCCCTTTTTTAAGAGCAGATCTGAGTTCCGGATCGAATTTAATAAGAGCTCTGGCGATGCCGAGTCTAATTGCACCAGCCTGCCCTCTGATTCCGCCGCCTTTTGTCAAGCATTCAACAGTGACTGTATCCTCCATATCGACTGTGCGAAGCGGTTCTAACATGTGTATAACAAGGTCTTCTCTGCAGAAAAACTCCGTGGGGGTTTTACCATTAACAATCTGGGATTTCTTAGATTGTGGTTTTATCCAGACACGGGCAATTGAACCTTTGCGTTTTCCGGTGGCATATATTCCGTTCTTCAAGGATGCTCCTTTAGCTATTCTATTGTGAGCGCTGTAGGTTGTTGTGCGATGTGCGGGTGCTCGGGACCGGCATAGACATGGAGTTTCTTAAAAAGCCTTCTTCCAAGACGATTTTTCGGTAACATGCCTTTAACAGCGTGCTCGATAAGTCGTTCGGGATTCTTTTCAAGAACTTCTCCCCATTTTTTCTCGCGTTGACCACCCGGATAACCGCTAAAGCTCTTATGCACATTCATTTCGAGCTTTTTACCTGTAACCCGAATCTTATCTGCATTAATTACAATAACATGGTCACCGGTATCAAGATGGGGTGTATAAATGGGTTTTTCCTTACCGCGAATAATTCGTGCAACTTTGGTTGCCATACGCCCCAGGATAAGCCCATCGGCGTCTATGACCCACCACTTATGGTCGATCGCTTCCTTCTTTGGTGTAAGCGATTTCATCGTTTAACCTCTTTTTAAAAAACTCAAATTAACTCCTAAGAGCGATAGAACTATAGCATTCTCTCGCAAAACAAGCCATAATTTATTGAATAATCGAGACAAGTCAAGCTAAAAAAGTCTCAGGCATAAAAAAAAATAGGGTTTTTCAGAAAAAAATCACTTATTAAATTTGCCATTTTAAGGTGTTGCTTCTGTTTAAATAAGTTGTGACTATTAATGCGAAATTTAGATCCTAAGTGTTTCTTGTTTCCAATAATATTTGATTGCTAGCAAAATATCGATTGTGGTCACTGAAAAATTCCATTACAACTAAGAATTGCAAAAACAAACCGAAGTCAAACCTATCAAATCAGCAAAACAATTTCTACTTTCGTAAAATGCCGGGGGGCATCGCATTTCTTCATCGAATGGAAAGCTCGCTTTCCATTCGATGAAGAAATAAGCGTGAGGCTGGAGCAAATAGGTTGTGAATAAACCAAAAAAAAGACCAGCCTCACGCCGCCTTCGAGACCGAAGGTCGAGAAGGTCGATGCCCCCCGGCGGCTTGGAAAATGGGCCACTAATTACATTCGGTATTAGCGGAAGCGCATAAAATTATCCTTGCTATCTTCGGCTCTGTGCTTAATTTGAGTCATTATGAAACTATATTCAAGAAGACTCGAATCGTTCCTCGCCTATCCTTTTGCAGAGATTGATAAAGCTAAGCGAGAAGCCGCTAAACGAATGCGCATTGTCGATTTTGGTGTCGGTGATCCTGATATTCAAACATACAAGGATATTCAGGGAGCACTCGTAGCTGGACTCGTAGCGGGTGAAGCACATAAATACCCTAGTTATTGCGGAGAGGAAAATTTCAGACGCTCGGCGGCAACCTATATCCTCAATCGCTGGAGAGTTAAACTTAACCCGGATAACGAGATATTAGCCCTTATAGGCTCGAAAGAAGGAGTAGCACATCTTCCGCTAGCCATACTTAATCCGGGAGATATCGCATGTTACCCCGATCCGGGATACCCTGTTTATAAAGCAGGCATAGTTTTCGCTGGCGCTAAAGCAATTCCAATAAGGCTTAGCGAGAAAAATGGCTTTCTCCCTTCTCTCGATGAAATACCTCCAAAAACAAAGCTTGTCTGGTTAAACTATCCAAACAACCCAACAGCGCAAACCGCACCAGAGGCATTCTGGGTAGAGGCCATCGAACACGCAAGAAAAAACGGATATCTTCTTGTTAACGATGCCGCTTATTCCGAAATTTTTTCAGGTGAAAAACCCTCCGGGCCACTAGCAGTAGGCGGTAAAGATGTTGCTCTCGAGATTCATTCACTTAGCAAACCGTTTTCAATGTGCGGTTGGCGTGTTGGATTTGCAGCTGGTAACGCCGATGCGATAGCGGCTCTCGGTGCATTAAAAAAGAACATCGACTCAGGTGTTTTCCGTCCAATTCAGGATGCCGCACGAGCTGCTCTCGATAATTTTGACAGCTTCATTCCACCGGTAAGAAAAATATACAATAAACGAGTAGCAACTTTAAGAGAGGCTCTTGTTTCCCTTGGATGGAAAGTGTATCCGAGCAAAGCAACTTTTTATATATGGACGAAGGTGCCTACAAAAGAAACCAGTGCAGAGTTCTCAAAGCGCCTCATCGACGAATGCGGTGTCGTTACGCTCCCTGGATCTGCTATGGGAAATGGTGGCGAGGGCTATATTCGATTTTCACTCACAATCCCAGATTATGATATAGAGCTGGGAATAGAACGCTTGAGAGAATTGAAGTTATGAGAAAGGTCTTTCTTCTAATTTGTTTTGCCTTTATCGCCGCTTTACCTATTTATGGTGGGGTAAATCGCGATTCGCTTCAAGCAGCCGTTGCTGAAGAACTTCAGGATAAAATATTTCGCGGTGAGATACTAATTCATTTCCCGCTTGTCGTTTTCCCATTGGATTCAGCCGGCGGCGATGTAGCCTGGATACCTATACCGGAAATGGGTTTTCGCTTCACTCCAACCATTTCATTTCGTGGAGGTTGGTTCGCTTTCCCTATCAGACTGATGGGCATGTTCCCTTTCACCGACGATTGGGTGGCTCTCGGCGATGCTTCCGTTTCCTTTGAGGCACATATCCCTCCGGTTCATGCCGGAGTTCATTATAGATTCATGCGTGGTAAGGTGTATCCTGTTAAAGGAGAAGGATATGCCCATATCACCGGTATCGACCTAGGAATACCCATCGAAGGATTATCGGGCACGGGTGTTTCTCTAGACTGGATAACCTATGCCAAACTCGAAATTGGCAGAACATATCAACAAAGCGGCATATCTTGGGACTATTATGACGGGAATGTCCTAACTCTATCACCATATTGGACATTCTCCCCCGGTGACTATGGCGAAATCACTCTTGCCTATCGTTTCCCGCTTTTACAGACATTCAAGGGCTACGACGATGAAACTCAAGCGACTTATGATGTCGGTAAAGGGAGTTTTTCAATGGTCGAGTTCAGATATGTCTATCCATAACCGAAAGATAAAAAAATCCGCAAACCGTTTAATTTTACTTCTGCTGATTCTAACATTTATCTCCCTTTCATGTAAATCGACTGAGCAAAAGAGCCATTCGAACATATGTATCGACTGCCCATGGATAGAGCAACAACCCAAATTAAAATTGTTCGCAGTTGGCGACATGATGTTCGCGCGAGGAGTGGCCAGACATATCGATACTACAAATTATTATAGGCCTTTAAGTTCTGTTATTCACTCATTAGAGTCAGCCGATATTTTAACAGGAAATCTTGAAAGCCCAATAAGCAATATCGGAGCGGCAATAGATAAAAAATATGTTTTTAGGGCGGATACCGAAATGATTGCTGTCCTCGAAGATGCCGGTTTCGACGTTCTAAATATCGCTAACAATCACGCTTTTGATTACGGACTCTCTTGCTTTTGCGATTGTCTCGATAGATTCGAGCACTCCAATATCAAACTAGTTGGAGGAGGACGAAACCTCGCCGAATCACTCGAGCCAAAATTCATCAATGTAAAAGGAATCAGATTGGGTTTTCTCGGTTTTAACGATACCCGAACAAACTACATAGGAAAAAATAAACCCTCATGTGCCCCAGCACACGATCCGTTCGTGTTCGAGGCAATATCCAAAACAAAAATGAATTGCGATATATTGATTGTCAATATTCACTGGGGCGAAGAGTATTTCCTTTATCCAACCGAAAGGCAAATCGCTCTCGGCCATGCTCTAGTCGATTCTGGAGTAGATGTCGTTCTCGGACATCATTCGCATTCCTGGCAAGCAGTCGAGTTCTATGGCGACCGTCTGATTGCCTACTCTCTGGGTAATTTTGTCTTCGATCAGCGCGATTTGATGAATAATCTCACCGGAATACTCGAAATCGAATTTGAAGGCAATAAAATCGAACATGTAAAAATCTCGCCCGTCGAACTCCTCACAACACCAAAACAACCGCGTCCGGCAACATCGCCCTATAAAAACATCTATTTCGGTTATCTTCAAGAATGCCAACTCAAATTCTCCACCGAAGTAAATTGGGCAAATGAAACCGAAAACAAGATCGATGTGAAACCTAGATAATTTGTGACAAAAAAAGCGCGAACTGGAACAAAAGACGCTGGCGCGTGAGAAAGGGGTTGGCGCAAAATTTGCCTGAATTGCAAATTTCGTGACAGCGTTCATACGACTCGACAAACATTATTTGAAGCTAGCCACTAGTCTTCCAGGAAATCCTCATAACTATTCTACTTGTTTCGCAAGGCAGTAGGATTGCTAGATAAAATAGAATATTTATTAGCAAACAATTATTGCCACAGACTATACTGAAAGCCGATTTGAAGATAAAGATGCTCCCTAATTCAAAATAAAATTTTAGAAAAATATCTTGACAATAACGGAAACATAAATATTCTACTTAACTTGTAAGCGCCGCAAATCGGTGCCATATTTATTTGGATAATTGTTATTTATGGAGGAGATAAATGCCAAGACGCAGAAGACCCCAAAAAAGGACAATCGAACCTGATTTCAAGTATGATTCTAAACTTGTAGCCAAGTTTATCAATTACATCATGCTTCAAGGTAAAAAATCTACCTCACAAAACATCGTTTATGATGCTTTCGATATTATCGAAGAGCGTACCCAACAAAAAGGTATAGATGTTTTTGAAAAAGCAGTAGAGAATAGCCGCCCTCAGCTAACCGTCAAACCAAGGCGTGTCGGAGGTGCAACATATCAAGTTCCGATTGAAGTGCCCGAAGGTAGGCAAATAACACTTGCTCTTAAATGGCTTATACAATTTTCCCGTGCCCGTGGAGACCACGGCATGTCAAGGAAGCTCGCTAATGAATTGATCGCAGCCTCGGAAAACGAGGGAGGAGCGGTCAAGAAGAAGGTCGATACCCACAAAATGGCAAAAGCGAATAGAGCTTTTGCACATTATCGTTGGTAAGACACTTTTTCCGAAATTAGTTTCGTAAAAAGCGATCTAGTTTAAATAGCGCCTTTCGGGGTGCTATTTTTTTATCTCGTTTTTTTGCTGGATTTCGTCCATTTTAATCTTTAGTATAATCGACAATAACCAAACGGTCATGGTGGAGAAACTATGAACTTAACAGGTATTATTAAAAACTTAGAGAAAACGAAAACCGATAGAGAATTCAGGTTAGATGTAATTCTCAAAAACATTATCGGAATAGACAAGATTCACCCAAAGACGAAAAATAGGCAAGTTTCAATCATCAGAGCCTTTTCGAAATTCGCACCAGATCCTTGCAAGGGAGACCTTATAGTTCTGAGCGAAAAGGAGACGAAGGAATTTTATCAAGACCTTTCAAAATCGAATATAATCGGGCAAAAAGAAATTGGAAAAGTTTCCGCTGAACCAGATGATTTCAATTTTGATGGTTATTCCGAGATTCGTTTGTCTAATAGCATTGTATCGCTGTTTATTTCCCCGCGCCGGGGAGGTTCGATATATAAAGTATCGACCCCATACGCAAGCGATCTTATTGACGATCTTGTTATCAACGGAATACGCGGACAGGTCGAAACCGGGATTCGGTTAGCTGGAAACGGTGATTTCAAACCGGAAAAGGAGAAATTCAAGCTTCTTGACCTAAATGCGAAAGCGAGTTTTAACGGCAAAAAAAGGGCAGTCCGCATGCGCGCAAAATCGGCGGGATTGAAAATCGACTTGGCGATTCAGCTGACCCAAAATTCACCCATTATCGAACTCGATTATCTGATCAGCAACTTTGATAAAAAGGGTAAAGGGAAGGATTTAGCCCCAAGTTTAAGGCTTAGCTCACTGGCGGTGGGCGAAAAACTCGCTGGCACAATTTTAATTGACTCAAACGGCGAGACATATAGGTTTTATTGTCCTGAATCGATCCCCCCATGGGCGTGGCGCGAAGATTGGGTTTCGTATTCCGGCAATATCCACTTTGATAACAGCGGCTTTGTGGCTATAAGACACTCCAAAAAAAGAAACGGCCTTCTGCTTTCCTTCGAAAGCAAAAAAACCTCGAGGTTATGGGCTATGATCGAGGCTCTGTTGCCAAATGTAAGGATATACAGTAAAAAAAAGCAGTTAATGAAGAACAAAACTTCAAGGTTTTCCTATAAGTTAATCCCCTTCGATAACCTCATTATCGCCAATGGAATCGGACTGGCTTACGTCAGGGGACATCATGATCTCTTTATCTTTGCGGTAGGGAAACTTCATAACGAAATATCCGCCGAAACTTCCGAGGGCAACATTAAACTCGATATGGTAAAAGTAGGAGATAATCTAGCTTGTGCAACTGTGCCAATAGAAACAAAAGCCATTATATTGCCTGACAAAAATCTCACACTCGAGGTTAACAATGAATAACATGAAAATCAATAAGATCACTGCGGGAATAGACTGGGAAATCCCTTTGGTTGATAAGTTTTCCGGTAAGAGTGCAGGAAAAGACAAGATTGCAAAATTAGTTGAAAAGGCCCTAATTATTGCCCCGGAGCTCGAGATCGGTGAAGATATAGATCTTGTAGAAATCCGTGTCGGTATGGCAACCTCCTACTCCGAGCTGCGAGATAAGACAGAACGGGCATTTCAGCTCACAGAGAAACTCGCCACCGAACTGAAGGCAATACTCGTTCCCATGGGTTACCGTGAGGCTGACCATAATCCCGCAGGAGGGCATGTGCATTTTGGCTCTATCGAAAGCTTCGAGCAGGCTGCTATAATATATAACCGAATTATGCCCTTCACTCCGGCATTTGTGGCACTAGCTTCTTCGAGTCCGAGTCTCGATGGCAACTTTAAGAGCTATCGGGTTAAACTCGATGCTTGCGGATGCTCTCAACCTATGACATTGATTGATCCCGAATTAAGCTATGGGCATTGGGGGAGCGATATTTGCATAAAATATCCCGATAAAGCTACAGTCGAACTTCGCTCGAACGACAGTCAGCCCGATCCTCAAACTATGTGCCAAATAGCCACACTATATATAGGGCTCTGTGCTGCGCTTCTCGATAGTGACACTGTGCCTTTCGAACCAAACCTAATAGATTACGGCGTGAATAGGCTAAATGCCTGTATCAACGGAATGCAAGCGACATTCAGATTGAAGGGGAAGATGATCGGGATTTCAGAGATAGTGAGAGAATATATTCTCCCTATGGCTGCAAAGGGTCTTCGAAATTGGGGATTGCCCGATAACGGTTTTTCTCAAATCGAGTCCATGTGCGAAAAGCGGATTTCCCCAGCTGATTGGATTTCTGAGCTCACTAGCGGTATTAGAGACCCATGGATGTTCATCGGTGAGATGACACGTATATATTCGCGTGGGTCCAGTTTCGGGAAATGGCTAGAAACCGCTGAAACTCGGCAAGAAAAAGCCTTCACTGAACCGGAAGAAATCCTGCTGGGTTCACTCGGCGTGAATACTCCATTATGCTTTGCTTTTCAATCTCTACCTTGGCCGAGAACTCACACAGAGAGACTCGCAGATAAACTAGTCGAGAAGGGACTTATAAGAAAACACCTCGGGAAGAAAAATGAAATCCTTCTCGATAGGATAGACCTTTTAGAAAAATATCCTGACTAAAGGCAAACTGGATATTAATTTGATTTCCGAATTAGTATCCAATTTTCAGAAAACCTTGCTCGTGACTCGACGAATTTTTTATAGTCTAAATACTCCTTAACCTGAATAATCGGCGCATGTGTGCCTGTATTCACTTGCTTATACTCCAAGGTCTGGTTTTCGATACTCAGTAAACTGGAAAAACCAGTATATTCATTCGATAAATCCATGCTTGAGGGCAAGTGTTCGATAATATAGCCCTCCGGCAGTTTTATTGACATCAGTTTCTCGTTGTAGTAATCCCCCGGTAGCGAAAACGGAAGTGTTCGCGTGGCGGCGCCAACCTGACTAGAACCGTAATCGACTGTGGGCAGTTTGAACGCAAGTATCTCCTCCCCTGCACTTACGGCATATCCTGGAATATGAACTGAATAGGAAACCTCGACCTGCTCTGTGAGAGATTTAATCCCGGTCAAGGAGAAATCAACCAAATTGGCCATTCCATCAATACCTTTAGCGAGGCTTTCAAAATAGTTCTTTAATTGGCGTGGTTTATCGTTCTTGTGATAGCGATAACTATCGCCTCCGGTCGGGCCATGGTAGATTATATTATATTGAACATCGAGAGCACCATCGGGATAGAGGATACATTCGTATTCGGGGATGCTATAAGCGTAATCGCCATCGACTCTAGGTATCTCTATAAGCTTCGCACCATTTTCGGCTATCGGAAGAATCCATAAACCGCTAAGGTATTGATGATCATATCGGAGATACTCGTTAGGCGCTAGGTATCTTGTAATCTCACCTTCGTGAATACTAACACGGAGATCATGGAAATGCTCTATATTCAACATATCCAACGGTAAAGAAGAATCCAAACCCGGACCTAAAAGGACGAGGTTGGCATCGAATCCTGCTTCGACAAGGAAACAGTATAGCACAAAAACCAACTCATGCCGGGCAATACGAGAGAAAGTCAATAACTGCGAGAGGGGTTTAGAATAGGGATAATAATCCGACATTCCCACCCAGTTCGAGGTATAATTCTCAGCGACGAAGTTATATACCTGTTCTATTGTTGGCGAACCTTTGGGGAATTGCGCTGAGAGCTTATCCTTAATTACGTCTTTTGCGTCGAATGCTTCCTGGACTTTGGCATAGTATGCGCCAGAAAATTCGGCTATGTCAGATGGAATTGTAATAGCAATATTTGGGAAAATAAGATCGAGGTTAGGTAACATATTTTCCTCAACATAAGGCTCGATATTCTCCATCTTGTATGTCTTGACGGAATAGCCATCGCGCTTAGATTTTTTAGGTTTAGGTATTTTGAATTCCTTAACCTCAAAAGGCACTTCACCTTTTTGCGCTATTTCGAAAATGGAAACGAGTTTAGGTTCGGTATCATAGAATTTCCAGCGAAGATCGAGGCCGTTAAAAATATCCAGCTTCAGGTATTCGCGCGATATTTGATAATCGACGACGGACCCAAGAGATGCTCCAGTTAGCGCGAATTTTCTTATTCGGCGCCTTTGATATTCAGAGAGAAGTGAATTCGTGCTACCATCCTCTATGGCATTATCGGCAACAGTGCTAACCTTAGAAAGCCCTATTGCGCGAGCAAAATCGATGTTCACGTCGTGGGCATCCTTGAAGTATCTTGTTGACCAATTGGCCTTATTCTTGCCGCTTTCGTTTGCGATATAATAGATATACCGTCTGACTAGTCGAGCTGTTCCGTCCTCTCGGAAAGTCAACTCGCCCTTTTCATACAGGGTTATATAGCCGGAGCTTGTATATTCTCTGCTAACTTCATCGACCCTTTCCAATGCCGAAAGAAGGATTTCATCGTCGATGTCGAGTCGCGACTTCCAATCGTCACCGGGACGCCAGGTGCCAAGGTCTATACTTCTGACCTCAGAGGGTTCGAGTTCGAGAAAACCATCGGAGGTCTCGAAAACAACAACTTCTTCTTTAATCTCGACCAATTCTCCGATATGTTCGCTTCCATCGCTCATATATAAAACATCGCGATTTTTAGCAAAAGAGATCGAAACCAAAACGATCAATGCAATTATAATAACTGAAATTTTATTTAATTTCACGATAACCTCCTATTTCTCGACAAGAAAGATTCTCTCTTTGAGATATGATAAGACGGCTTCAGCGTCTTTTTTATAAGCTTTATAATCTGATACTGGAATTCTCAATTTTTTAATCCGATACTTATCAATGAACTTAATTTTGTTGCCTTCGGGGATGTAGTTCGCAGAATACTCGAAGTATTCATTCGATATTGAAAACTCGCCTGGAATAAATTCCGCAGAAAGGTTGTCCGGTAGAATAAAAGTAACATCGTGTGCTCGCATAAATGTCATATCTACTTTAATCCCATAATTAGGATCTCCAAGGGCTATCTCCTGAAAAGAATATCTCAGTGCCGGCACATCGAGAAGGAGATAGTCGCCGGCCTTCACTGGATAGTTATCAATTTTATATTTGAACTTCATAGTGAATGGAAGAGATATATCACGAATATTGGTCAGCTTATAATCAATCAATGATACGCCGGCTTTACGTTGTGCGAGTATTTGCTCGACCACTTTCTCATGCTTCTGTTCGGGTGTATATTCAAAATATCCGCGATAACCAGCCTCCATCGATCCTGAATACCAGAAACTATCGCTTATCACAGCACTTCCATCGGCCGATAGCTCCACGGCTGTTATGCTCTGCATCGAATTTTCCTCGGACGGAATAGGTGGATTATAAACAACCTCTCCACGAACATAATTAGCGTAATAAATATCACAGTCGCCCATAGAATATGAAGGAAAACGGAAAAGATTATTTGTAGCATCGAGAACATGGGGTTCTCCATCCCACCATACCTCGTTTATAGCATGGTTACCCCCCCAGAATGGAAAGCGCGATCTATCGAGGAATCCTGCATCGTTTGTCATAAGTATGATTGGGTAAGACTCAATTCCTACCGCAGATAACAAGGTGCTAAAAAAGATGGCCTTATCTGAGCAATCGCCGTATTTGTTATCATAGGTAATCTGTGCATAATGACCTCCGAATCGGCTAGCCAAAGCACCTTTGACGCTAATATATCTTATATTGCGTTGAACCCAATGATAGATTTTTGCTATTTTCTCAGTTTCAATTTTGGCATCGCCGACAATATCTTTAGCAAGACTGTCGAGTTGTGGAGTCAGCTTAATATGTTCGCGATGAAGATCGCCAAAGCGTTTGTTGTAGTGGGAATAATCGGGATATAAAGCCGCGTGAACGCTTGGAGCAATAGAATAATAACCCATAGCATGCGGTTCGCGTATCATTGGTTCGATATCGCGAAGCTCCCACTTATATATAACACTACTATCGGTTTTTTCGATAACCGGTTCGGATGAGCCTGTGAATTTTGGAAGCTCCTTTACCCATTTGCCGATATAGGGGTCTTTTTTGTCCAACAGGAAGGTCTCGAAATAAAGCTGTCTCCCTAGAGGCACCTCGAATTGACAGGTCGAAAGTTTAGCAGGTTCGCTGCTTTGAAAGAAAAACCTTGGAGAAAAAAGCTCCGGATCCTCGGGTGCGTATTGTTCATTGATGTAACCATATTCGACAATAGAACCTATTTCCACACCGGGGATATTGAGAGACATGGTTTGCCCCTGACCGAAAAACACAGCACCCCTAGTTGGTTTGGAGAAGATAATATCCTCGGGGCTGTATTCATGGACGGCTCCATCGGGGCCGATGCTCCTCGCATAGAGAATATTGACCCTATTGATACCCTCGTCTATTGACCAAGCCTTGGTAGCCCACCACTTTGTGTCCTGAGCTAGTATCTTGCCGGCAAAATGGTATTCTTGCACTGTGCGGCCATCGGAAGTAAGACTTTGCCGGGATTTATCGAGGAATATTAAGCCCTGCGCACTGGGATTTTCGTCCTCCATATCCTCGGCTAATACTTTATATTGATTGAACTTATCTACAGAATATATGTATTCTTCCTGAGCCGCTGTCTTGACAGTTTTAACATCACCGGTAAATATTTTTTTCACTTCTGCACGGTCGATAGCCTTACCGTCGATGGAAAATTCGTCGTTTTGGAAAAATACATTGCCACGGATTGTCGAGCCATCGTGTAGATTGGCCTGCCCTGCAAAAACGGGCAATATTATCAGAAGCAAACTAAATAATATGGTTCTTTTCATCTTTCCTCCGATGAGATTATGCTGTAGATTTATTATCCCTCTTTTAAAAACTGGATTATATAAAAAGAGTGTGAGAATTGCTTTTTAATTCTGAGATTTTCAGATAATTTGGTAATTAGTTTATATTCCGCACTCGCCTCCCCCTCTGAGAGACCTGATTCGAGAATGACCAATGTGCTATTAGAGTCCGGCTTTATAAACTCGAAACGACCAAAAATATAATCGACATTTTCGTCTATGATATATTCGGCAACATTATCTCTTGATAAATAGTTCTTGTTATACGCTTTATCGTTGTATTTGCCGCTAAGATCGATAACTGAACGTTGTGACACAAGAGCTAAGATTTCCGGTTCGAAGGAAGCCATAATGGTATTTGGCGGTATGTATTCCGAAGTCCAGATTGCTGCGAAACTTTGCACTACTTTATTTCTATCTCTTACCGGAGAATTAACATCTTTCATAAAGGTCATTAATGTCGAAAAAGCCGTTAGAATCAAGACGAAAATCAGAGACCCGTATTTCTTCCCGAAAACGGTTTTAAAAAGAATTATAAAAGCGTAAATAACAAGAATTATGAACACGAGAATATCTATGGAAGAAATACCTTCGACGGATAAGGTTGCCTTTCTGCCTATGAGGATGAATGAGAGTATGCGAAACGAAATTGCAAAACTAATGGCGCATAAAAACGCCCGCTTTTTGAATAAAGACCATAAAGCTAAAACCAGGAATCCAACAACCATTAAAATCGTGATAATAGATGAAACCGACGGTCCCAGGTGTAGATTTAGAGCCGTTGTCATTTGTAAAAAAATATTGCTGAATATTTCAGGTCTCGAAAGTGAACTTGCCCCACTAAAAAATATTGGAGAAACAGAGTCGAGAGCGATTTTGTTATAAATAAAATATGGGATAATCAAAACTGACGAACTTACAAGAGCGCCGAGGGTAAGCTTTTTCAATCCGGAACTGAAGTTAATCTTCTGGAAAACCAACACCATAAATAAAATTGCCCCAAAAATAAGGAGATCAGGACGGATGTAAAAACCGAGTGTGAGTAGAATTCCAAGCCCCACTCCTCTTTTGGTATTTGCTTTGAATTCTCTATTAGTAAGCAAATTATCGAATATCAAAAACAATGCACTTACATACAGAAAAGCGAGCGAGCTTTCTAGGCCATCGATAAAAGCAAATTTAACACCCGGAAAGAGTGCAAAAAAGGCTATTAAAGCAATATAATCGGATAGGCATTTCAATCTTTTCGATGATAAAATAAATAAAATAATAAGTGCTGCATGAAAAATTAATTCGGAAAGCGCCCAACACATAAGAGCAGAGTCCATGGGGTTGCTAATTATTTTGAAAATGAAGGCCATCAGCAATATCCACATTGGAGAAAAACTCCCTGTCTTGTGGATTCCATCGAAGGTAAAGCCCTTTCCTTCGGCGAGGTTTTGTGCTATTTTGTACTGTGCAACAGCCCTTTGTGACACACGTCCCTGCATTAAAAGGATAACTATATCGCCTTCATATAGAAGCGAAGTCTGCAGAATACTAAGAAGTATTAAAAGAAGAGAAAGATAAATCCTCGGATTACCATACTGGTTTCGATTAGATAACATAGCTACATACTATGCTGATAATAATGCAAATCAATACAAAACTGTTAAACAGATACATTCATACAAAAATACCTTGACTTTTAATGCATGTAGAGATTAGTTATACTATTTATAGTTAATGTATATTAGATAGGTATGGAAATTATGAAATATAAGTTTTCTATCGCTTCAGATCACGGTGGTTTCGAACTCAAAGAACAGATTATTAAGGCTCTCAAAAGTAAATGGGAGCTTATCGATAGGGGGCCCTCCAGCAACGAATCCGTGGATTATACAGACTATGCTATTCTTGTGGCTTCAGATGTTATTAATGAGAAGGCTGAATTTGGTATTCTTATTTGCACCACGGGAATTGGCATGTCAATTGCCGCAAATAAAGTTAATGGAATAAGAGCAGCATTGGTATGCGATGTAAAAAGAGCGGAGCTTGCTCGCAGGCATAACAATGCCAATATAATTTGCCTTGGCGCAGTATATACAGAACTTGCCAAAGCACTTGAAGCTATAAGGCTCTTTGATGTGACGAAATTCGATGGCGAACTGGCCGAAGGTGAGCGTCATAAGCGTCGTGTCGAGAAGATCATTAAGCTTGAGAATCAATAAATATTTAGGAGAATTTATGAATTACTTAAAAAAAGACGACATAGAGATTTACGAAGCTATTACGCTCGAGCTCAGAAGGCAAAGGGAGGGTTTGGAACTTATCGCAAGTGAGAATTATACTTCACCGGCGGTTATGGAAGCGGTTGGATGTATAATGACGAATAAGTATGCCGAAGGTTATCCTCACAAAAGGTATTACGGTGGGTGCAAATACGTCGATATGGCAGAAGATATCGCCAGAGATAGAGCGAAAGAGCTTTTTGGCGCTGAACATGCAAATGTTCAACCCCACAGCGGTTCACAGGCAAATATGGCTGTGTATTTTGCGGAATTGGAGCCGGGAGATACAATTATGGGGCTTAACCTCTCGCACGGAGGGCACCTCACGCATGGTCATCCTGTTAATTTCAGCGGGAAGCTATATAATATTGTTCAATATGGAGTTGACCGCGAAACCGAGCGAATCGACTATGCCGAAGTTGCGCGTCTTGCGGAAGAACACAAACCTAAACTAATTATGACCGGTGCCAGTGCTTATCCTCGGACCTGGGATTTCGTTAAATTTCGAGAAATCGCCGATTCGGTTGGAGCCATTTTAGTCGCCGACATGGCACATTTTGCCGGATTGGTGGCCACGGGACTTCATCCAACACCTATCCCCCATTGCCACTATGTAACAACGACAACACATAAAACCCTTCGAGGCCCTCGAGGGGGTATGGTTCTTTCCAAGCAAGATTTTGCAAAAAAACTTGATAAAACGATCATGCCCGGAATGCAGGGCGGCCCTCTTATGCATGTGATCGCTGCTAAGGCGGTATGTTTTAAGGAGGCTTTAGCGCCAGAATTTAAAACATATCAACAACAAATTCTCGATAATGCTCAAGCCCTGGCGAAAACCATTTCACAAAGCGGCCTTCGACTCGTTTCCGGCGGAACCGACAATCATTTGATGCTCGTGGACCTCAGGCCCAAGGGTATTACAGGTAAGATCGCCGAAAAGGCTTTAGATGCAGCTGGAATAACGGTGAATAAGAATACCATCCCCTTTGACCCGGAGAAGCCTTTTGTCACTAGCGGAATAAGGATAGGAACCCCAGCTATCACTACCAGAGGCATGGGAACCGATGAAATGAAGAAAATTGGCGAGTGGATTGTCGAGGTTATCGAGAACCACGAAAACGAAGCTCGACTCGAAGAAATAAGGAAACAGGTTGCGGAGCTTTGTTCAGATTTCCCGGTTTACCCGGAACTATATAAATAATGGCCTTTTCTTCTAAAATGGCCAAATGGACCGAATGGGCTTTTCTTAAAAAAGCCTCTTGTCCTCAAACTGAATTCAAGGAATTTAGTTCTCGTTTTAGGCAGACCTTAATTGTGTTGCCGAAAGGCTATGATGATTCCATGATCAAATTAGCTAAGGAAATTGACCAAATTCTTGGAGGCGGGATTAAGTCGGTAGTTGCATGGGAAAAGCCTGATATAATTGAAAGAGTGGAATCTTTAGTAATTGAAAGCAAGGATATTAACATATTTGGGTGGCCAAAAAAGTCGTTCGCTTCCAAGTTCAAGGATTTTACTGCCTCTATCGACCTTTCGCCAGCATTCGAGATACCTATCTCTGCTTTGCCCGCGATGGCCGGTATAAACACTCGCTTGGGTTATGACGAATCACATGCTGGTAATATCTATAATGTTGTTATTAATGGTAGGATGGAAGAAGTATTAAAAATATTGATGGGAAATAGAAATGGGAAATAGAACGAACGATAAAAATTACAGAGAAAAATTGCCATCGCATTATTCGCTTTCGGTAATAGTGCCTGCATATAATGAAGTCGATAATATCCTTCCTCTCGCGAAGGAATTCGAGGTTTTTCTCTCTCGACAGAAATTTCGTGCCGAGGTTATTGTCGTAGATGATGGTTCAGATGACGGCACTGCGGAGAAAACTCTCGAACTCGCGGTCAAATATCCTTTTCTAAAATTAGTCAAACATAAGCAGAATATGGGCAAAACTGCCGCTATCGAAACGGGTTTTTCGGTGAGCAAGGGTAAGCGCATCGCGATCTTCGACGCGGACCTTCAGTATGACCCATACGACCTTAAACGCATGATGGATAAGCTCGACCGCGGTTATGGTATTGTTAGCGGGATTAAAAAGGGACAATATCAGAAGCCACTTGTGAGCAAAATTTACAATTTTCTTACACGCAGGCTTTTCGGGATCAATGTCAAGGACATGAACTCGATGAAGATGCTTCGTAGAGAGGTGATGGCAGAGCTATTTCTCAGAAAAGATTGGCATAGATTCATGGTAGTTCTGGCCTCTCAGAGGGGTTATCGTGTCGCGGATATACCGGTAAAACTGAGGCCAAGGCTTCATGGCAAACCGAAATATAGTGGTTTTGGGCGGATATTTATCGGCTTGACCGATTTACTTGCGGTTTGGTTATCCGAGAAGATTTTTCGTAAACCCATGCTTTATTTTGGGAGTACTGGATTTATATCTCTCCTTTTGGCTGGAGGGTTAGCGCTTTTCATTTTCATTGCACGCCTGGGATTCCACTGGGGCTATCCTCCACTTCAGACAATTTTAATTTTATTAATCTCTGTATCGGGATTTACTTTCACTCTGGGGTTTTTAGCCGAGGCAATAGCCAATTTACGCGACAGAGTCGAATTCCTTATGCTTAAACAGCAAAATATCGAAGCTCCAAAACTCGAAGTTGCAAAGAAGCAGGATTATCAAAAAAAGGAGCGACCGACTTACAACAAATCAGAGCGAAACGATTTTAATGATAAAAGTAGGCCTTCTTCCCCTGAGAGGGAAAGTAAAAAAAGCCATGATCGCCGGCCAGACAATAAACCATCCGAATCGAAAAAGCTCCCAAAGAAAAAGATTCATATCACGGAGAAAAAAAATAAGAAGGAAGCTATTAAGGAACCCGCTTTAGAAAAAGAGGTGGTGAATAAACCCTCGGAGAAGTCTTTCGAAATAGTTCAAAGGCAACAATCTTGGGGACGGTCTGGAAGAGTAACACATAAAAATGTTGTTGCTAATAAGAAGGATAATTCTCGCGAAAAAATCGAGCAACTAGCCAAGGATATTGATAGCGACGCCAAGTTAGGTTGTAAGATTGGAAGCCATGAAAATAAATAATACTTTCGTTTATTGAGGAAGAGTAGATCAATTGATGACTCATTTTTTAACAATTGACCTTGAGGACTGGTATCACGCCCATTATCCGGGGTTTGATTTTAGGGCTTTCAAACCCGACGAAAGAAGGGTTGAACCGGCTACGGAAAGGCTTCTCGAACTTCTTGATAAACATCAAACGAAAGCTACCTTTTTTACTCTTGGGGTCATAGCAAGGGATTTTCCAGGTTTGATTAAGAGAATAAAAGATGAGGGTCATGAAATCGCCTGTCATGGTTGGGACCACGATTTGATAGACTCATTGCCCGGAGAGTTTTTATTTAACAACATTAATAGGGCCAAGGAATTATTGGAAGATGTATCCGGCGAGGAAGTTATCGGATTTCGTAGCCCAAATTTTTCGGTTAATCCTGCTAATTGGAACAGGTATCTTGACGCACTCGATAAAAGCGGCTTTAAATATGATTCGAGCGCATACGCAGGCAGGCTATATTACGGCGGTATGGACGGGATTGCAAATAAAACCGGTAAGATTGAGGGCCACGAACTTCATGAGTTTCCGCCTTCGGTAGGTAGGTTTTTAATTTACAGGTTCCCTTTAGGTGGATTTTATTTAAGGTTTTTTCCGGTCAGCGTAATGAAGGGGGCTATAAAGAGGATAGAACGCCGCGGTCAGAGAGCAGTTTTATACCTTCATCCCAAGGATATCGATGGAGATAATCCGAGATTACCGGTAAACGCTGTTTATAACCAGGTCCATTTAATGGGCGTTAAAAAAGGTTATACAAAACTTAACGAATTATTATCCAGTTTTAATTTTATGCGGATTTCCGATTATTGTATTGACTCGCGTAGTCGCAAAGTTTTAACGCCTGTTTTATCGGGATAACATTAGGTGAATTATATTTTGAAAAAAGAAAATCTAAATATATTGGTGCATAGTATATATTTCCCTCCAGAAGTAGGGGGATTGGAATCACATATTTATACCTTAGCCAAGACTCAGATTGAGAAAGGTCATTCTGTTCATGTAGTCACCAGCCGTTCAGGGGATTTTCCTAAAACCGAAACAATGGGAAAGATAACTGTTGAACGTAGGTTCTGTCCCAATAAGAGGTTTTCGGGTTGGTTAACGACTACCCTTGCGGGTATCCCCGCTATGAAAAGGAAGTTTTCGTGGGCTGATATTTGCCATGTTCACACCTTTCCTTCCATTATCCCTGCGATAAAGTTACATAGAAAAGGCATCCCCCTTGTGGCCTCTATACACACAAGCCATTTTGTAAGGCTTTCAGACAAGAAGCTGTGGCGCCCGATATTGAAGAAGTTACTCTCATATCCTGATGTTATCTTAACAGCTTCTAAAACGATTCAGGAAATCTGCAGAGGGTTTCACCCATCCAAGCCAATCTATGCCCTTGTCAATGCCACGGATACCGGTTTTTTCAAGCCGGTTGAACCGGTCATTAAAAGGCCTTCCTTTGACACAAAAATGCTCTTTATTCCCAGTCGATTATATGAGATTAAAGGCATCGAGTATGCGATTCGCGCTTTACCAACAATCCGTAATAAGCAAAATGTGCATTTATATATTGTCGGGGATGGCCCCCTCCGAGGCAGATTAGACGAATTATCTGCTTCGTTAGGAATACAGGAATTCATCCATTTCCTTGGAACAGTTCCACACATTGATATGCCCGGCATAATTTCGTCGGCGGACCTTGTTGTTTTACCTTCACTTATGGAGGCAACGAGCATAGCAGCACTGGAAGCTATGTCTTGCGAAAAACCAATTATAGCTTCAGATGTCGGTGGTCTTCCCGAAATAATCGATGATCAAAGTGGAATTCTTGTCCCACCCAAAAAACCCAAAGCTTTAGCCGAAGCTATCTTGGAAATGCTTTCATTTCCCGAGGAAAAAAGAAGGTCGATGGGAGCACATGCCAGAGAGAGAGTTAAGAATAATTGGTCGGTTAATAAACTAACCGATAAGGTTTTAGCTCATTACGAAGAGGCTTTTGAAATAAATAAAAGAAACAAATTATTATGAATTTGATTATCGACGCGGGAGTTTTTATATGGTTAAACCAATGAAAAAACAAGGGTTGTCGCCCAAATTTCTTTGGGGTATCGGCATCTTTCTAGCTCTATTCGGAGTCCTTTTTGGATATTTTTTGTGGGATATTGAATCTCCAAATATTGGGGGTTTGACTTTCGCTTTAGTGGCCTTAACCGGCTTGCCTTTGGCCATGGCCGTATTCAACTCCAAACGCGATGGTGTGTTCTTATTTTTATTTCTTTGGATAACGGCCTATTTTTTCTCGAGATTCATTTTTGGCGGTGGTATGCTTTTTGGGACAGACACAATGGGATTGGGCTATTTTTCACACAGTTTTTATAGAGCACATTTTGCCCAGTTCGGTTCGTATCCATTATGGGAAAATCTACTCCACGGGGGAATGCCATTTCATGCAGGTATGCATGGCGATGTTCTTTATCCGACAAGGATATTAGAGCTTATATTGCCTATTCACTATGCACTCGGTTTAAAGCTGGTGCTTCATGTTTGGCTTGCAGGATTCTTTATGTTTGGTTTCCTAAGGAGCCTCGGATTTTGTAAAGGAGCTTCTTTTTTTGGAGGGCTGGCATATATGTTCGGCCCGTATTTCGTTAGTTACATTTATGCTGGTCACGATGGTAAGATGTTTGTCATTATGCTTCTTCCTTTGGCTTTTTGGGCACTGGAGCTTGCACTCCGAGATGGCAAATTATGGCGTTATCTTCTATTTGGACTGACATATTCGTTGATGGTCATTTCAGCGCACATGCAGATGGCCTATTTTGCCTCGTGGGCTATAGGAGCTTACTTCGTTTTTAGAATAATCAGGTTGCTTTTAAAAGAAAAAACAATAAAGAACGCCTCGAAACATGTTTCTATTTTTATACTTGCAGTATTATTTGCCCTTTTGATTACAACGCTTCAGATTTATCCTCCTTTTAAATACCTTGGCGAATATTCTCAGAGAACCCAGAGAACGGAGGTATCCGGTTACGAATGGTCAACCAGTTGGGCATTACATCCCGAGGAAATGGGTGGGTTATTTTTTCCTGAGTTTGCTGGGATAAATGTCGAGAATACCAATACATACTGGGGGCATAACGCATTCAAACTTAATTCGGATTATTTTGGAATTATTATTTTTCTCCTGGCTATCGGTGCGGTTATATTTATTAGGAAACCTCGAACATGGTTCTTTTTTGGGCTTGGAATATTTGCCACAATATTCGCGCTTGGTCCCACAACGCCATTTTTCCGCCTTTTCTATGCATTCATTCCGCAAGTGAAGAAGTTCAGAGGGCCGTCGATGATATTATTCATCGCGGTTTTCAGTGCTGTTGTTTTAGCCTCGGAGATGCTTTTCGCCTTAAGAGACGATGAAAAAAGGAAATCTCTTTTAAAGCGCGGTTTAATGGTGTATCTGATTCTCATAGGGATTCTTCTTCCACTTACAGCACTCATTATGACTGGTGCTGGTAAAGGTATGATGAAGCTATATACCACAATATTCTATTCAGGGATCGATAGTTCTAAGCAGGCGATAATGCAGGCTAATATCGGCAATATAGCTCGTGGAATGTGGCTTGGAACTATCGTGGTTATTCTTGGTCTCGGCGCCTATGCCCTCGCCATGAAAAACAGGATTTCCGCCTTTCTGGCTTTGATAATTCTATCACTTGTAACTCTTTTTGACCTATGGCGAATAGATAAGCCCTTTGTTAAAATTGTTGATCCTGAAAGCTATTTTGGAGAAACATCCTCAATTTCTTTCTTGAAAAACGAATATGAAAAAAAACCATTTAGGGTAATAGTATTCCCCGGTGCATTTCAAGATAGCCATCTCGCACTTCATGGTTTAGAAGAGGTTGTCTTTGGTGTTGGCCACGGTAACCAGCTTAGAACCTTCGATGAGTTTATTAATAGAAACGGTGGATCGCGGGATCTTTTTTCAAAAGCGGGGCTTACGCTTTTAAACGCCGATTATCTTGCCGTTCGCGGAAGGGAAATTCAGCAATTTCCTTTGGCTTTTCAAGAAGGCAATTTACGCTTATATCGCAATCCAATGAGTTTTCCCCGAGCTTTCGCTGTTTATGATTGGAAATCCGCAAGTTCGCCGGAGGAGGCTCGGCGGTTAGTTTTTTCCAATGAAACTAATCCCGCTGTGACGGCTGCAATCGAAGGAACTACAGGATTTACTCAAAGTGCTGTAAATGAGAGCCTTCTTGTGCCTGCACCGGCGCAGGTTCAATACACCAGACCAGAGCGTGTTGAAGTGGAAGTCGATATGAAAAATGACGGACTTCTCATCCTTTGCGACAATTGGTATCCAGAGTGGCACGCCTATGAGGGCGATCAAGAGCTTGAAATCCTCAGAGCAAACGGAACCTTTCGTGCAGTTCCATTATCTAAGGGGAAACACAGTATAGATTTCCGTTTCGAGGGCAGGCTTTTTAAAAAGTCTCTCGTGGTGTCGATTTTAGCCATTTTGGCTTGGGGATTGCTTTTTATCCTGAGTTTTGTTGCTAACAGAAAAAGTCGAAGAGCAGTGAATGAATCTAGTTAAGGCTATAATAAAGAGTCTTCGTCCACATCAGTGGGTTAAGAATGTATTTTTATACGCGGGTGTATTTTTTGCCGGCGATTTTCTCCATCTTCCTTCGCTTATAAGGGCTACACTTGCATTTATGGCATTTTGTGCTATTTCGAGTGGTGTTTATTTGATAAACGATATTGTCGATAGGAAGAGCGACAGGATCCATCCATATAAAAAGAATCGGCCTATTGCCAGCGGGCAGCTTAAGGTTGCTTATGCTCTAATAACAGCTTTAATACTGTTTATTGTGGGTATTGTTGTTTCACTTTATATCGGAGTTGGGTTTCTGTATTTTTCAGCAGGATACATTTTTCTTCAGTTGTTATATACCTTCTTCTTAAAGAAACAACCGATATTGGATATTTTGACGGTCGCTTCGGGTTTTGTGATAAGGGCTGCTGCAGGTGGCGCGGCTGTCGATGTTCCGATCTCCTCATGGCTTTTATTATGCACCAGCTTATTGGCGCTCTTTTTAGTAACGGAAAAGAGAAGGCAGGAACTTACGAGGATAGAAAAAACCAACGAGTCGAATTTGAGCAGACCCCTTCTCGATGAGTATTCAATTAAATTTCTCGATAATCTCGCTATAATTGAGGTTTCGGCAACTTTAGTTGCGTATTCTTTTTATGTTTTTTCAAACGATGTATTTGTAAGGTTCGGAAATCACTCATTGGGATTAACTCTTCCTTTCGTGTTTTACGGACTTTTGAGGTATCTTTGGTTGGTTCATGAAAAGGAGAAAGGCGAATCACCCACTAGAATATTATTGACCGATTTACCGACGATAATTAATATGATTCTTTGGTCGATAACGGTTTTCTTAATTGTATATTTCTCATGATTAGGGAGTAAATATGAAATCACGCGTAGCAGTCGTTAAAACAAAACCTGAAACGGTTTTACAGGATATCACTCGTTGTTGCGAGCTTGGAGGTATCACAAAGACGCTCGACAAATCGGCAACGACGATACTGAAGGATAATATATCCTGGCATCTCCCTATGCCGGGCGCCAATACCACCCCTTGGGGTCTCGAAGGCATATGGTTAACCTTGAAGAAGCTCGGATATGATGATGTAGTTGTTGTCGAGAACAAGACCGTTGTAACAATTACGGAAAAGGGAGATGAGCTTTGTCGGTTCAAACCGGTATTCCAGAAATACGATATACCGGTGCTATTCAATTTCAAAAATTCGGACATGAAATGGATCGAGATTAAGCCTGACAGAGAAATGTTGATTCTCGATAAGATATTTAAGAATGGTATTTTTGTGCCCGATTACTTTATCGGGAAGAATATAATTCACCTTCCGACGGTGAAAACACATTCTTATACTACAACTACAGGCGCCATGAAGAATGCCTTCGGTGGCTTGCTTAACATAAATAGGCATTACGCACACACACATATTCACGATACACTTGTCGATTTGCTCGCTATTCAGAAACAAATACATACTGGTATATTTTGCCTAATGGATGGCACGACTTCCGGTTCTGGCCCCGGGCCTAGAACAATGACGCCACATGAAACTAATTTTTATTTAGCCTCTGCTGATCAGGTGGCAATCGATGCGGTATCGGCGAAGATAATGGGCTTCGATCCAATGAAAATAAGGTATATTCGCAGGGCCACGGAACAGGGTTTAGGCAATGGCAATCCTATGAATATTGAAATAGTCGGAGATAAAGAAATAGCCGAGCGTAATCTTGCTTTTAAATCCGGTGTTAATTTTGCAACAGGCACAGGAAGGCTTCTTTGGCACAGCCCATTGAAATTCATGCAGAAACTGTTTTTCCACACGCCATTGGTTCTTATATTCATATGGGCATCTGAAACCTATCACGACAAACTTTGGTGGCCGCGCCATGGGCAACAAATATTTGACAAATGGCTAGAAACCTCCCAATGGGGGAAATTATTTAAAGAATACACTCCGGGCAATTGCCCATTCAACAAGGACTAGAAATGGGAGATGAAACCTCCAGAACAAATAAAGAATCCAAACACATAGTGCTCCCAAAAGTATTGGTAGTCATGCCTATGGTTAATGAAGAGGGCAATATTCTCGATATTGTCCCTGCGGTTTTGAAACAGGGAGATGAATTCAGCATCCTTATTTGTGAGGATGAATCGAAGGATAGCACACCCGAGTTGGCTGACAGACTTGCCGAGGAAAATCCCAAGCGGGTTTTTGTTCTTCATGGCAAAAGACAGGGGCTAGGGCCTGCCTATGTCCGAGGATTCCATTGGGCATTGGACAGGGATTTTCAGCTTATATTCGAGATGGACGCCGATTTTTCACATAAACCGGAGTATCTTCGTCAAATGTCGAAGCTAATTGCGCAAGATCGAGCGGATATGGTTGTCGGAAGTCGCCGGGTCAATGGTGGTGGAGTAAAGAACTGGGGGCTTTATCGAAAGCTTCTTTCTTGGGGTGGAAGCATTTATACACGCTTGATTACTGGGTTGCCGGTTAAGGACGCGACGGCAGGATTCGTTGTGTATAAGCGTGAAGTGCTAGAACATATTGATCCTTCTAAGCTATCCGCTGGTGGTTATGCATTTCAGATCGAGACAAAATTCCAGACGTGGAAGGCGGGATATCGTATCGTAGAATTCCCGATTATTTTCCCAGATAGGATACATGGAGAAACGAAGCTAACCAAGGATATCATCAAAGAGGCTTTCACGATGGTCTGGAAATTGCGTTTCTCAAAAAAGTCCAAATAAAGAAGACCAATTTGAACGATGGATTACATAATAACAAGTCTCTAGCAAACGAGTTAGAGCCATCGGCTATGGTGAATACCGCCAATAAGCTTTCCGTTGTCGTTCTGTCATACAACACAATAAATATTACAACTCATTGTATCGAATCGCTTTATGAGTATTCCCCTATCACCAGGGGACTTGAGATAGTGGTTGTCGATAACGCCAGTTGTGATGGCAGTGCTGATTTTATTCATGGGAGATTCCCTGATATCAAATTGATACGAAATAGCACCAACCGAGGTTTCGCAGCGGGATGTAATCAGGGAATTCGCTCCTCGATGGGAGATTTTATCCTTCTTCTTAACTCGGATGCCGCCTTGATCGATCAATCGCTCGACATACTTATCGATTTCATGGGCAGAAATCCCGATGTTGGCATTTGTGGTGGTCTTATGTTATCCGATGATGGAACTCCTCAGCCCTCATGTCACATATTTCCTTCTTACACGAATCTCCTTTTCTCCAAAAACTGGTTACTAAATCCACTTAGTTTTTTTAAAAAGAGATTCGAAAAATATCGTGAAATTCCTGCTCGGAACACCGATGTAGATGCGGTTTCCGGCGGATTTTTCCTTATTAGAAGGGAAGCATTATCTAATATTGGCCTCATGGACGAGAGATTTTTCTTTTATGTCGAGGATATAGATATTTCGAGACGAATAAAGAAGGCCGGTTGGCGCGTTGTGATCATTCCAAAGGCAAAAGTGTATCATGTTGGTGGGGCATCTGCCAAACTAAGGCCTTCCAGAACTTATGCATGGCATCATATAAGCCTCTTTAAATATTTCATGAAATACTATCCTTATCTTCTTCCGCTTAACTTGTTATTAGGACTCGGACTTTCATTTCATCTTTTATTATCCTTTCTTGTGGGATTTTTCAAGAAGCTGGGAAGAAAATCTTGTTAGCCTATACATATATTATAGTAGCGGTTGTATCGATTATTATTACTCTTATTATAACGCCATTAGCTATAAGAATTGGCAAACTCACAGGAGCGACTTCGATTCCTAGGGATGTTGAAATTACACGGCCTTCGGCTTCTGATTTAGGTGGAATCGCAATTATTATTGCAATCGTTATTGCGGTTGCGCTCAGCTATATAATATATCCCGCCCCTTTTGCAGGATATAGAAATGCTATTAGTGGTTTAGTTTTTGGTGCTATCATAATATCGCTTATGGGCTTTATTGACGACAGAAAAAATTTAGGTGTAGGTGTTAAATTTGCACTTCAACTTATAGCAGCCATTGTAACGATGTCTTTTGGTGTTAAGATTTCTGTGATATCCAATCCATTCAATTCTTTTGCTGAATTGGGTATTTTTTCTTATCCAGTAACAGCACTCTGGATAGTCGGTGTCATGAACGCGGTTAATTTTGTCGATGGTCTCGATGGTCTTGCGCCGGGAGTTCTTTCTATTGCTGGCATATCACTCTTCGCGATATGCGCCTCATTGAACCTTCCGGTTTTAGCGATAATTTTCCTATCGATTTTTGGTGCAAATATAGCATTTTTGCGCTTTAATTATCCGCCTGCACGTATTATATTAGGAAATATGGGAGCTTATTTATTAGGTTACATTATGGCAACAGCGAGTATTATCCAACCGGTAAAGGTATCGACAGCAATGGTTCTTTTCGTTCCGATGCTTGCGCTCGGTTTTCCTCTTATGGAGATACTAATTACAGTGATCAGAAGGACATTGAAGAGGAAGAAGATATATCAAAGAGATGCCGAACATCTTCATCACTTGCTTCTTTCATTTGGCCTACCCCCTTCTGTTGTTGATTGGGTATTTTATTCTATCAGTTTTATTTTCGCGACATTAGCCGTAGCGCTCTCGGTGGGAAATAGGAGTATTATGATATTTTTTCTTGCTGGTTTATTATTGGTTTTTCTTGTGTTGACGGTAAAATTAGCATCGTTGGAGAGGAGTAAGATCAAATTATGAGCATCCATAAATTCCATCTAGATTTTGAAAGACCCATAATCGAGCTCGAGGACCGCCTGGAGAGTGTTCAGAGAAAAGCTAATGCCGGAGATGAAAAGGCTCAAGCAGATTTGGTTATTTTAAAAATGAAACTAGAAAATATTCGCAAAGATGTTTTCGGTAAGCTCTCGCGTTGGCATAAGGTGCAGGTTGCACGACATCCAAAAAGGCCATATACACTCGATTATATAGAGCGACTTAGCTCGGATTTCATCGAGCTTCATGGTGATCGCGGTTTCAGGGATGATCCAGCCATAATCGGCGGCTTCGCGAATTTCTCCGGGCATCGGGTTATGGTTGTTGGGCAGCAAAAAGGCAAGAACACAAAAGAGAACATAAAGCGCAATTTCGGTATGATGCACCCGGAAGGATATAGAAAAGCACTTAGGCTCTTTAAGCTCGCCGCCAAGTTTCATTTGCCGGTTGTTATTTTTATCGATACTCCCGGGGCATATCCTGGGATTGGCGCCGAGGAACGAGGACAGGCCGAGGCTATTGCTAGGAACATATTCGAGATGGGAAGGCTTCCGGTGCCGATAATTATTCTAATCATCGGCGAGGGCGCCTCTGGTGGTGCTTTGGGGATTGGTGTTGGAGATTCTGTTTTAATGATGGAGAACGCTTGGTATTCGGTAATCTCGCCTGAAGGATGTGCGGCTATTCTATGGAGGGATCGAGCTGCAGCCCCAAAAGCAGCTGAGGCGCTTAAACTTACCGCTCCGGATCTTCTCGAGCTTGGGATGATAGATAAAATCATTCCTGAACCTATAGGCGGCGCCCATTCCGACCCTGAAATGGCCGCGAAAATCCTTGAAAAAGACCTGCTTTCCGAACTCGTTAGATTCTCGAATTTTGATGGAAATCAAATAGTAGAAAAGAGATTTACAAAATACAGAAACATGGGTATATTCACAAAGGTGAAAGTATGATGGATGAAAAGTTATTAGAAATCTTAGTTTGCCCCAAATGTCATTCGAAGCTTATTTACGATATATCCAAAGAAAAACTTTATTGCGAAGTTTGTAACTTGGCATATAATATTGCCGATGGAATTCCTCTTCTGCTTGCAGATGAGGCTGAAAGCTGTTAAATGGAGTATCAATTATGAAACTATCTCAGTTCAGTGGAACAAATCTTATAGAACTCGAGCTCAGATCGACAAATAGTGATGATGTTATCGACGAGCTTTCCGAGCTACTTGGGAACTCAGACAAAATCGATTCCGTTCAAACAATAAAGAGCGCACTTATTGAACGAGAAGAGCTTGCTTCTACTGGTATTGGCTTTGGGGTTGCTTTACCTCATGCGCGAGCGAAATCGGTAAAGGGGCTTACAGTAGCCTTTGGTCGCAGTGAAAAAGGGATCGACTTTGGGGCAATAGACCATAACCTTGTTCATTTATTCTTTGTTATAGTTGTGCCGGAAACAGCTGTTAACACCCATTTAACGGCTCTTGGGAAACTCTCGTATTTATTAAAAGAGAAGGACAATCGGGAAATTCTTCTTAATGCTACTTTCCCTCAAGAGGTTCTCGACCTTATAAATCAAGAATAATGGAGGTTATAAAACTGTTAATTAACAGGTTTGTCTCCAAGCCATGATCTCATTTCTTGAAATTATAAAAAAACACCTTTCCGTCAGTCTCTGGGTATTTTCTATTGTTATCAGTGTTCTCATAAATCAAGCTCCATTAGAAATCCGAACTACTATCTCCGCTTCACTTATGAACACGATCTATCTCCCCTTTACTTCGGTGAGTAAGACATATCATTTGCTTCGTAATCGTCGTTTGGAGAATCTTGTTCTTAAAGAAGAACTTTCGAGAATCAAACTCCGCATGGAGTCATTGAAGGAAGCGGAAAGAGAAAACCATAGGCTTCGAGAGCTTCTTGGATTTGCTGAAAAAATCGAATATCACAATATTCTTGCGGAAGTTATAGGTAGAGGAACTCCGAGGTTACCTAGTGCGCTGGTTTCGGGTGTAGGCAGTAATCGCGGTGTGATAATCGGGCTCCCGGTTATCGACGAGAGCGGAATAGTCGGCAAGGTTGTCGGGGTTTACGATAAAAGCTGTGTAATTCAATTGATGACCGATCCAAATTTTAAAATAAGTGTTGTCGATGCACGGAGCAGGGTGAATGGTATTGTATCTACGGATGCTCGCGGGAAGATTATCATAGAAAATATTCCAGTAGAAGCAGATATTCGACGGGGCGATTCGATACTGTCTTCTGGTATGGGCGGGATTTTTCCTGAAGGTTTGCTCGTGGGGCGTGTTATCAGAGTTTCTATGCCTCAATCCGGGCTTTTTATGAGGGTTGAAATCGAACCATCAGCGAACCTTAATCGGCTAGAGGAGGTCTTCATATTATTTGTTGGTTTAGTGAGCGATCAAGGTCCACTCGATTCCATTCAAACGGAGGATTGATTTTGAGATGAAGCGAATAGGATTATTTTTTGCTTTATATTTTGCGATTGGAATTCAGGTTTCGATATCGACTCCATTTGCTCAATTCCCATGGGATTTTGATCTTGCTTTTATCATTTTAGTTTTTGCCACCAGTTTATTTTCGCGAAGCGAGAGTCTTTTATGGGCTATGTTGGGTGGTTTTATGCTCGACATATTCGATCCTGTGTCATTAGGTGGACATATATTGGCAAAAACGACAGTAGTTTTGATTTTTGGTCTTATAGACGATTCACTCAATCTATCTCGACCATTGCTTTTAGGTATTGTCTTATTTATCTTGTCATTTCTAGATAGGATTATATTCCGTTTATTTACTCCATTCGCAATACATTATGGACTCACTTTGATCCGTTTCGATTTACCTTCGGCAGTTTTAACCGCGCTTTTAGGTTTTATTTTACTTTGGATAGCGATAAAAATTGGCCTATTTTTGCCCGGCCATTATAAAGACAGCGACATCGCGCACTTATAACAATGAGAAGCAGAACCTTTTCAATACGGTCGATCAGACTACTTCACATATTATTAATAGCGTCATTGTTATTAATAACCGTAGCTCTTTTCAATCTTCAGGTTATAAAAGGGGAATATTATTACAGACTAAGCGAACAAAACAGGATACGAATTGTTCCAAAGAGAGCGGCAAGAGGTAAGATACTGGACAGAAACGGAAAGATTCTTGTCGATAATCGTCCTACATACACAATAAGTGTTCTTCCGTTTGAATTTGTCAGTAATCCGGAGGTTATGAGCCGCTTGGAGAAGCTCCTCGATATTTCATCAGAGAGTATAATAAAAAAAATAGATAAGGGTGGCATTTCACTATATGCACCAATTCCAATAAAGCGCAAGGTCAATTTTGCGGATGTTAGCAAGCTTCAGGAACATCTACTGGATTATCCCGGGGTTATCTATGAAGTTGAACCGCAAAGAGTTTACCCATGGCATAGTCATGCTGCACACGTTCTCGGCTATATTGGGGAAATAAGCGCGCCAGAGCTGAGAAAATTATATAAAGATAATTATAAAGCCGGCGACTTTTTGGGCAAACTCGGCATTGAAAAATCATATGATTCCTTTTTAAGGGGCCGCGATGGAGCGGAATTTATAGAGGTTCGGGTTACTGGCGAGGTTGTGGGGCCGGTAAAAGGTAAATCAAACATTCCTGCTATTTCCGGTGCGGATATTATTTCTACTTTAGACCTCGGTCTTCAGGCATACGCAGAGACCCTTATGGCAAATGTTCAGACTGGAGTATTTATTGCGATGGACCCAAGAAACGGGGAGATACTCGCAATGGTATCGCGACCAAGTTTCGATCTAGAGCTCTTTACCGAAACGATTACAGATAGTATCTGGGAGCTTTTAAACGACCGAGAGACACATCCGCTTTTGAATAGATCGATTCAAGGGACTTATCCACCGGCTTCGATTTTCAAGCTGGTAACTGCTATGGGTGCTGTGGATGAGGGTATTGCAAATGCAAATACTCACCTTCAGGCATGTCATGGTAGAATTTGGTATGGAGACCGCTGGTTCCATTGTTGGAACAGGCGTGGGCACGGAGATATTAATCTAGTCGAGGCTATCTCTCAAAGTTGCGATGTCTATTTCTACCAGCTTTCTCTTCATCTTGGTCTCAATAATTGGAGTGAATTATCAAAGAGCAGCGGATTTGGGAAACCTACTGGAATCGACATTTCGCCGGAAGCCTCGGGTTTTGTTCCAACGAGGGATTATTTTACCGAGCGATACGGCAGGCGTGGTTGGGGAACGGGAGTTGTGTTGAATCTTTGTATAGGTCAAGGCGAGATACTTGTTACACCTATACAGATTGCGCAATACATGAGCGCAATAGCTAATGGAGGTGTAGTTTACAGACCCAAGCTTGTTAAAGAGATTCGCCCTCCAATGGAAAGGCCACTTATTGTTGAAAACGAAACGAATGGACGTCTCCCGGCCAGCGGAGTTGCAATAAAAATTGCCAAAGAGGGGATGTTTAGAGCAATTAATGCTCCACTGGGAACTGGTGCTTGGGCGCAACTACCCAATATAAATGTTGCAGGTAAAACGGGAACCGCTCAAAACCCTCACGGCGAAGACCACGCTTGGTTTACCTGTTATGCGCCGGCAGAAGCCCCTAGATTGGTTATTGTAACGCTTGTAGAGCATGGAGGCTCTGGTGGGGCATGGGCACCTTTAGCAAGGGATTTTATGTTGAATTATTTCAACATATATGAAGCGAGGATTAATTGAATCATTCATTCGACTGGATATTGGTGATTTGCTCGATAATACTCGCGTGTTTGGGAATACTTTTAATATACAGTGCAGCACCTTCGAGTAATATATGGCTAAAACAATCGATATATCTTGTGGTGGGTATTGTGTTGATGGTCGCGATATGGCGCATTCCACTTAGGTTCCATTACTCGTTCGGCTGGATATACTATGCCTTGGCGGTGCTACTTCTTTTTTCGCCTATACTTCAAAGTGGAGATATTAAAAGATGGTTTCATCTAGGGACAATGACCCTACAACCCTCGGAATTTGCAAAACCAGCTGTTGCATTGGCGCTATCGAGATTTCTTTATGACAGAAAAAAGGACATTCGCTCGTTTAAGACCATTGCGGGTGCAATTCTAATAGCTGTTATACCCTTTGCTATAGTAATGAGTCAGCCGGATCTTGGAACCGCTATGGTATTCATAGTCATAATAGTTTGCGCGCTTTATACTGCTGGTGTCAGTGAGTTAACTCTTTTTCTTCTGGCAAGTCCGCTTCTTTCAGTTTCATTGAGTTTTCATTGGATTTCGTGGGCTATATTTTATATTGCTTTGCTTTTGACGCTTTGGTTTTCACGCAGAAGATTACCAGTTTTCGCTATTACTGCTTTAGGAAATCTTGCAGCCGGTATTTTAACACCTGCCATTTGGCGTTCCATTCATGATTATCAAAAAGAAAGAGTGCTTGTCTTTCTTGATCCGGGAAGAGACCCATTCGGCACAGGATATCAGATAATCCAGAGTAAAATAGCCCTAGGAAGCGGTCAATTCTGGGGAAAGGGATTCTTACAGGGAACTCAGGCTAAACTCGCTTTTCTCCCAGCTAAACAGACCGACTTTATTTTTGCCGTTTTAGGAGAGCAATTCGGTTTTATCGGTTCGATAGCAACCTTGGTTTTATTCTTCATTCTATTCCGCAGGATACTTCGCATTGCGGATGAAGCGCGAAACGAATACGCAAGGCTTTCCGCAATTGGATTGGGTGCAATTTTGTTTTTTGGTGCAGTAGTCAATATGGGTATGGTAATCGGGCTTATGCCTGTAACAGGATTGCCTTTGCCTTTTTTATCCTCCGGTGGAAGTAGTCTTCTCACAACTTTCTGTATAATCGGAATTTTGCTGAACATCCATTCCCATGGCATAGAAGGACCATAGCCAATCTGATTCCTTCTAGCTATGAATCCGAAAGTCAATAATTATCTCATTAAGCAAATCTTGATACTCGACGAACGGTTATCGAGGGCTTTCACCAAGTAAATTCCGGTTGGAAGTTCATTCCCGGTATTATCGCAACCATCCCAGAGGGTTTTATTTTGCACACCCATCTCTAACTGACGAACCGCTTTACCCATGAGATCGTAGATTACAACGCGTGTGCTTGCGCTTATAACGCAACTCGCGTTAAAAGGATTTGGCCAAACAGCGATTTCCTCATTTTCAGGTCTTTTAACCTCCGAGATAGAATTAAATGAGTCTGGTTCGAGAGCTACGAAGATTGTGCATCTCGATTCAGCATAAGATACATAAAGAGTGGTCTCCTCCGGCATGGGAATCATTCCATCGATGGAGAAGAGGAAATATAGGCTTTCCTCATCGGCAATACATGCCATAAAAACACCTTCGTCGTCTGTCCAACCGGCGTGAATCGGAGTGCAATCAGGGGGGCCATAGTTAACAAAGAGGTTTTCCACCGGCGCGTCGATGGTATCTCTTGCGATAATATCCACTCTCATATTGTGGGTTGGCATATCTGGATCGACATCTATAACGACATATGAGGACATCTCAGAATAATCTGGGATAACCGACCAATCATTATCGGTATGAAATTCAGGAAACAGATTCGAAATATAGGTTGCACCGGCGCCTGCATCAAAATCCGATAAAACAAGAAGACCGCTCGATGAAATCCAATTCGAGTCAATGAGAGCTTTGAAACTCGGAGAATCCACGGCAGAATGAACAAAGGTCCAGTTTGGAGGATAAACAGTATTGATGTTTTCTAAAGCGTAGATAAGATTTTCCGACCATCTTCTATCGAGCGCAAGCCAGATATCCGCAGGGGATTCTGAAGAACCATAAACTGAAGGAAGGTCTCCGGCTTCATTAGAAATAGTAATCAGGTATGAATATATATCGCCCTCTTTTGTGAAAACAGTATCCAGTATTATTGAAGCATCGATATTGGGATCGGTTTTGGTTTGATGGGCTTTCCTGCGAATACGGGCAATATTGCCATCCGACTCAAAAATTGGCACGCACTCAAAGCAACGGTTAAAACTATCGACCTCCCATAGAGTGCCGGGGATTATAGTCACAGCATAGGTTTCTGCAAGGCTTGCAATAGCCTGAAGTGCTGAAAACACCTCTCGCGTGCGAGTGAAAGTATCCGCCACTGAGAAATCCCATCCCAATGTGGTTTCTGAGAATATTATTCGCGCTCGATTCGAGTCGCCGCCAAGATTTTCTGCTGGTGCAAGAATAATATCTATAGTAGAATCCGCCATGAGAACTGCATCGATGACCGATACTGTTTCCATGCATCTGTTTGGGCCACCGATTTTAAGGGAAGCAATTCGGACACCGCAAAAAGCCATCGTAGCGATTAACAGGAAAACACACAAATTTCTCATTTTGACCTCGCTGTAAATAAATCTTATTATAGTAATATAATAAAAAAACTCCTCTCGTAAAACAGAATTTTAACCTAATTGAATAATAGAGATATTCAAATCCTAGTATCTTCGAGTTTCCCGGGGTTTTCTTTATTATAAGAAAAACATCTTAAGCTTTTGGTAAATGCATATTATTTTGTCCTATTGTAATAAGCTCAGGCTTTGGGGTATTATAAAGGTTTTTTTCTTTATTGTAATCTTTTTTTACGGTATTTGCAATACCAAACCATGAACTATCAGGGGAAGTTAACCGAGCCGGAGGGCGTGGCATTCGCCGATTCTTCTAGGGTAATTGGTTTTCAACTTTTCGATGTGCCCGCTGGACCTGCTTTCGCTATATCCGTTCTGGAAATACGGGTTGGCATGGCCCACAGCAGATGGCTTCGGCCAGACTATTTTGCCGAGCTACGTAAATTAACGCAGGCCTCCGCGGGGCCGTTCCTTCGTAACAGCCGAATTTTCACGGTAAAATTTCTCGACCACGGAGCGAATCCACGCGCACCGCGTGGTTGAGCAATATGGCGCCGGCCCTGCCGGTCATCTGTCGGCATTGCCGACCACGG